>JASEHH010000308.1 GCA_030017685.1 Thermodesulfobacteriota bacterium
ATCAAAAAGAGGATCGATGTCTGGGGGGAACCCAGAGGCGAATACGAGATCATGCGGCGATTGAAGAAAGAGATCGATCCAAAAGGAATCCTCAACCCGGGAAGGTTTGTGGGAGGAATCTGAAGAGCACATTGCAAAATTAGTCCCGCAGAGGCGGGACAAAATTAGCAATTATCAATGATCTTAATCAATTCCATTGTTACTAATGCAGACGCAATTGATTTATTGTCATTACCAAATTCGAGATTCCGAAACAAGTTCGGAATGACACACTTTTTCTTGTCATGCTGAACTCGTTTCAGCATCTCAATTTAAGGCGTTTGTATTAATACCCGTCGGTTCATTGCTAATTGATCATTTTGCATTGATTATTCTATAGGGAGTCGAATATGAATCGAGACCAACTCAAAACCCTGTTCTACGACGAGGTGGCCAAGTGCAACCATTGCGGTTTTTGTTTGGCCCACTGCCCTGTTTATACCGTTGCAGGGAGGGAATGGGCCACCCCCCGGGGCAAGAATGTGCTTGTGAAGGCGATTATAGAAGGCAAAATCGACTGGACGCCTGAAATCGAGGAGACACTCTTCCGATGCACGGGTTGCAGACTCTGCACCCAGACCTGTTTTCCGGCGGTGGAGACCAATCAGGGCGTTCTGGCGGGACGGGAATGTCTGGTGGATCGAAAACAATACCCGAAGGTGGTTGACCGGGTGGTCGAGGCGCTGGAGAGCCATTTCAATATTTCCAACGAGCCGAATGTGAACCGAACCTTGTGGATGGATAAATTGGAGGACGTCCCGGATCACAGGTTCCAGAAGGAAAAAGCGAGTGTGATCTACTTTGTGGGATGCGTGGCGGCCTTTTACCCGATGGCCCATAAGGTCCCGCAGACCTTTGTTCAGATTCTGAATAAGGCCGAAGTTGACTTCACCATTCTGGGAGGAGAGGAGTGGTGCTGCGGGTTTCCGCTCATCCAGGCGGGAATGAAGGAGAAGATGCAGAAACTGATCGAACACAATCAGGAGAAGGTAAAGGAAGTGGGCGCTGAAACCGTTGTCTTTGCCTGCCCCTCCTGCTACCATACCTGGAAGGAGAAGTATCAGACGGATGCCGAACTGCTCCATTCCACTCAATTCATAGAAAGGCTGATCGGGGAGGGGAAGATCGCCTTCCGGAATGGAGTGGATAGGGCAGTGACCTATCATGATCCCTGCGATCTGGGAAGAAACAGTAAGGTCTTCGACGCTCCCAGAAATATTTTAAAGAAAATTCCAGGCTTAAACCTGATTGAGTTAGAAGGAAATCGCCAGTTGAGCGTATGCTGTGGCGGAGGAGGAGACCTTGAGATGATTGATCCGGCGCTCTCCGCTGCCATTGCACAGAGAAAGATCGAAGAGATCCAGAGGACAGGAACCGAAGAAGTTGTGACCTCCTGCCAGCAGTGCATCCGGACCATCTCGGGTTATGCAAGAAAGCATAAGATCAAATTGAAGGTGAAGGATATTACCGAGGTTGT
>JASEHH010000031.1 GCA_030017685.1 Thermodesulfobacteriota bacterium
TGAAGTTGATTGATATCTCTCCCGAAAATCTGCAGCGGCTGAAAGACTTCCTGCTATCCCTTACGAAATAAATCCCATTTTTTCTTACTTGCAGCCCCTCAGGAGCTGTGAAAAAATTGGTGGCCTGTGCTTTATGGCCCACATGAATGAGTGTCTTGTCGAAGCTTTATAACGCGGGTCATTAGATGTTATGGGTAACCTTCGATTTCATTGATTGTGGGGGTCGATAGGCGGGGCCTGCTGCAGGCCCCGCCTCCAACATAGGCGGAACAGGCCTCCGGCTCAGGCTCCGCCCCGGAGGGAAGAGCCTCTGGCTTGAAGAGAATGTCCCGCCTATCGGGTGTAATTATATTTTATTAGGAATGTTGTGACTCCCCGTTACCGAGGGATGGCTCTTGCTTTTCTAAATCTTCTTGTCAAAAGCAAAAAGAGGGATTATAATTTTCAACAAAGGAGTAGAACGATGAGTGGAAAAAGTAGTTTTCCATACCGCAAATTTGACAGGAAGCCTCACCCCCATATCGTCAAACAGATCTTAGAGGATGAGGAGTTGGTCGAGATGATGAAGGAGATGCTCGTTAAGGAAGGCAAACCCTGTCCTTTTTGCCACCGAAAACTAAAGGATGAGGTTAAGGCCCGGGAGATATGGTAAACCCTGTTAGAAATCCCAGCAGGGCATTATTTCTAACGGGGTAAACGCTTAAACCCTACATATCTTCGTCAGGGCATTTGCGAGTAAAGGAGAATTTAAACGGTCTTTTAACAAAGGTATTAGCCGCTTCATCCACTCCTCCCGTTGGAAGTGTATAGGGAAGCGAAAGAATAAATATACCCGTCCCGAGAATCCCTGCAACAATTCCAAGCGGCCTTGCGATCAGAATATCGATCATCTTCCACTCATCCGTTATGGGGTCGTTTGGGTTCCACGTTTCCCAGGCCAATGCATTCGGATAAATACTCCCGGTAATCATTGCGGAAATCAGAAATAATAAAAATGCTTTTTTATATCTCTTCATGGGGCCCTCCTTTCAAGTTCTGTTGAGAAATCATATCAGAAGTTAATGTCTTTGTCAATCATTTCAAGAAAATAGCAGCAATTCAGACATTGGACTTCAGACATTAGACATCAGACTTTCCAGTATAGGATACAGAAAACTTAAGCCACTCGGGTTACAGAGAAAAACCCATGAGAATCCTTTGAATCCTATGAGGGTTTTATATAATCTCTAACCATTTCATCACTTTTAGTCTATGGTCTGAAGTCTATGGTCTACTGTCTGAATCACAAAGATAATAGCAGGCTATTCGAAGATAGTGGGACAAAGACTAACGGAGGGTTTTCGTCAACCAGACAGAAATGATTTTAGCGATGAATAACTTGCTTATCAGGAGATGGATCTTCAAAAGATAAAGGTTGGCCAGCGTTTCTTCCTTGATTATTCTAAACATCTATCAAGACCTCTTAAACTTGAACCTGTGAAATGGTAAAGTGAATGATCATGAACCCTGACCATGGCGGGAACGGGGGTTGATTTAAAAAAAGAGAGGAGGAAAAGCGAGATGATTCTCTGAATCATGTCCATCAATTGAATCATATAAAATATTAATGCAACAATTTTGCCAATTCTTGAAATATAATATAACTCGTTGAAACCATTTGATAATATCAATGATTCAAACTTAAATATTTTAAGTTTTCATTTAAAGAGTGACATAGATTGTCAATGGATTGAAAAAGGGTCAGCTCTGGGACTCGCTAATTTCTCATTTTTAAAGTTAAGGTTACCTCTAAAAATGTCATTCCTTCGAAACTTGTCCTCGACCTGATCGGGGAGCAGGAATCCATAAGTTTTTGACATTACTGGACTCCCGCCGGAGTTTACCTCGTATTTGATACGGAACGGGAGTGACAAGTTGGGAATTATTAGAGGTTCCTTTAAGGTTTGGGAAATGGGATGAATTTTGAAACTTGAAAAACTTGAAAAAATGCTTGACAACCGGCAAGAAAATCGTTATTAACCTTAAAATTCAACAGGAATCACAGACTATCCTCATAAGCGATGGAGTGGACATTACTTCTCAACTCGACTTTTGAACCTTTGAGAGTGGTGACCTGGAAAAAGGCAATCATTATGGTCATGCTTGGCAAGGTGGAAGTGATCGAAGAGTATGAACGGGCCATCAGGGGAATCAGAGTCTCCATCCATCTCCCGGCTGTCATTCGTTTAAACCGGTTTATCAGGAGAAAAACACCCATCGTTAAATTTTCCAGGCAAAATTTGTATGTTCGGGACAGAGGGGTATGTCAATATTGCGGAACCCCTTTCGAGCATAAAGAGTTGACCTATGATCATGTCGTTCCCCGCTCCAAAGGCGGGCAGACGGAATGGACAAATGTGGTAACCTGTTGCACCGCTTGTAACCTCAGAAAGGGAGGGAGAACGCCAGAAGAGGCAGGCATGCCCTTGATCAAAAAGCCTAAGGCCCCCATCTGGATTCCTCTATTGACCAAGAGTCTCGGGATCGACGAAACTCCTTCTTCCTGGAAGGACTATCTCTACCTTAATCAGGAATTGTCACTATAAACTTTCATGGATACGATTCCCGGTAACCAATCCGTCTATCCCTGCTGCCGGTTTTACGGAATAAAACGGGAAAAAAGAAAGCTCTGAAAAACTAATACATGCTCTCTCGATTTACCAGAAGGAGAAGCCATGAAACATCTTTGGGCTCCTTGGAGAATGAATTACATTTTGAAGCGGAAAAAAAAGGAGTGCATCTTCTGCCTTAAACCGAGTCGTGAGAGAGACAGAGAAAATCTCATCCTGTATCGAGGGAAGCATACCTTTGTGATGATGAACAGATATCCTTACAATAATGGTCATCTGATGATCGTTCCGCATCGGCACTGCATCGACCTGGAATCCTTAAACCATCTCGAATCGAAAGAACTCTTTGAACTATTAAAGGTTTCCATCAGAGCATTAAAGATCTCTCTCTCCCCACAAGGTTTCAATATCGGTGTCAATATAGGAAAGGTTGGGGGAGCCGGTGAGGGCCACATCCATTTTCATATCGTTCCCCGCTGGACAGGGGACACCAATTTTATGCCGATCTTGGGAGAGACGAAGATCGTTCCGGAGTATCTTTCAAACACTTACCAGAGACTTCATTCTGCTTTTATCGATCATCTGAAAAAAAGAACGAGGCAGAAAGGAGGGGGAAAAAAGTGAAATGGGTAAAAACGCTTCTGATCATGATCATCTTCATCCTTGTCATCCTCTTCTCCCTTCAAAACAGGGAAGAGGTGGGCCTCCGATTTGGCCTTTATCCCATCCAAGACCGGTTTTGGGAGGTCCCAAAACTCCCCCTCTTTTTAATCATCCTCTGTTCCGTCTTCCTGGGGGTGTTGATCGGGGGAATCGGAGACCTTTACCAGAGGTTTCAACTTAAAAAATCACTTCGCCAAAATGAAAAAATGATTGAGAGATTGAGCACAGAGGTAGAGACACTTCGGAGTTCAGGGATCGAGCAACCCGCCTATCATAAAAGAGATGTTTGATCTTCTCTTAGACACTCAGAAAAAGGGTCTCCCCATCAGTAACCCCTCAGTGATGGGGGGTATTTCATTGATAGGTTGAGTCGATAGGCGGGGCCTGCTGCAGGTCTAACCCCGCCTCCAACATAGGCGGGACAGGCCTCCGGCTCAGGCTCCGCCCCAGAGGGAAGAGCCTCTGGCTCGGAGAGAATGTCCCGACTATCGGGTGTCATTAAATTTTATCAGGAATGTTGTGACTCCCCGTTACTGAGTGGTTACATTCCATCAAAATTATTCTCTTGCAATTAAGTTAAAATTGTAGTATATTTTTTTTACAGAATCGGGTCTGCTGAAAAAGCGGGCTTTTTGCCCGCTTTTTTTTTAGACCGCCTCTTTTAAAAGGAAAGGCAGGATGTCAGGGGAAATTATCGACCGGGTGATGAAAATCATCGACCCCATCCTTTTAGATGAAGGGATGGAATGTGTGAATATGGAATACCGGAGGGAGGCAAGAGGATGGGTCTTGCGCCTTTATATCGACAAAGAAGGAGGGGTCACGCTCGACGATTGCGCCCGAATCAATCAGCAAGTGGGAAGAACGTTAGATGTGGAAAACCCCATTGACACCCCTTATCATTTAGAGGTCTCTTCTCCCGGTTTAACACGACCCCTAAAGACCCAAAGAGATTTTGTGAAATATCAGAATCGCCTGATCAAGGTCAAGACCGCTGAACCCATCAGGAACCAACGACAGTTTAAGGGAAGGCTTTTAAGGGTTGTCACTGAAGGGATTGAGATCGAAATGGATGGAACGGTATTTCATATTCCTTTTCAAAGCATCGCAAAGGCCCGTTTAGAATTGGAGTTTTAAGAAGGAGAAGTCAACCATGTCAACCAATCTAAATTTTGTGATTGACCAGGTGGGAAAGGACAAAGGGATAGACCGGAAGGTGATCATCGAGGCGCTGGAGCAAGCCGTGCTGACCGCCTCCAGAAAAAAATACGGTCACCAAGGGGAGATCGAAGTTCACTATAACGAAGAAATTGGCGAGGTGGAGTTATTTCAATTTAAACAGGTCGTCGAAGAGGTGCTTGACCCCTCGACGGAAATCTCACTTGAAGAGGCAAAGGAACTGGACAGTGAGGTGCAGGCTGGGGACAGCTTGGGCGTCAAACTCAATACCGATTTTGGCCGAATCGGCGCCCAGACGGCAAAACAGGTGATCATCCAGAAGGTTCGCGATGCTGAAAGGGATAATGTCTATAATGAGTTTAAAGACCGCAAAGGAGATCTCGTTAGCGGAACAGTCCAGAGGATGGAGAAAGGGAATCTCTACGTCAATATCGGGAGGGCGGAAGCCGTCCTTTTATCGAAAGAGCAGATTCCCGGCGAGGTCTACCGGCAGGGAGAACGGATCAGGGCCTATATCCTTGATGTCCAGAAGAATGCCAAGGGGCCCCAGGTCTTTCTCTCCAGAACTCATCCAGGATTTCTCATCAAACTTTTCGAAATGGAGGTGCCGGAGATTTCCGAAGGAGTGATCAAAATTATCAGCGCGGCTCGGGAGCCGGGAGAGAGGGCAAAGATCTCCGTCTACAGTTCAAACCGTGATGTCGATCCTGTCGGAGCCTGTGTGGGCATGAAAGGTTCCAGGGTTCAAAATGTGGTTCAGGAACTCCGCGGGGAACGGATCGATATTATCCCGTGGTCCCAGGATCAGGCCAAATATGTTTGCAACGCACTCGCCCCTGCCAAGGTCTCAAGAGTTTATATCGATGAGGAAAACCGTCATATGGAGGTGGTGGTTGCGGATGACCAGCTTTCTCTCTCTATTGGAAAGAAAGGGCAAAATGTTCGTTTGACCTCCAAATTAACAGGGTGGAAGATCGATATCAAGAGTGAATCAAAGATGGAAAAGATTTCCGGCGAGATTCTGGAAAGCTTTAAGGGCCTCCCGCATATCGGGGATGTGGGAAGCCGAGTCCTTTATAATGAAGGGTTTCGGTCCCTCCAGGAGCTGGGGGAGGCTGATCCTGAAGAATTGGCCAAGGTTTTAGGAACCGAGAAGGGGAAAGCGGCCGAAATTGTTCAAATCGCATTACGGATGGCTCAGACGAAGGGGGTTGAAGAAGGTGTCCCGGAATCCCCGCAGCCAGTCGAAGAACATGGCCTCGATCCTGTCGAGAGGATAGAAGGGGTCGGAGAGAAACTTGCGGAAATCCTGAAAGACCATGGATTTCATAACATCCGGGACATTCTGAAGTCAGACGTGGAAAAACTTTCCGGCCTCCCGGGAATTGGTGCGAAAAAGGCGGACAAATTGATCCGCTCAGCGAAACAATTTATCGAAGGCAATCACCCATGAGCCGGAAGGGACATGTTCCGATTCGCATGTGTATGGGATGCAGAAAGAGAAGGAAGAAAGAGGAGATGATTCGCTTCACCCGGACTGGAGGTAGCGAAGCCCTGGCTCTCGGTGGAAAGAATCAGGACGGGAGGGGGCTTTATCTCTGCCCCGATGCATCCTGTTTAAAGGCGGCAAAGAAGAAGCGCCGGTTAGAACCCTTTAAAGATAATTGTAAAATGCAAATTGAAAAATGAAAAATTAGCAATCGATGCTAATTTTGCAATGCTAATTTTGTAATTTGCATTGATCTTTTGAAAAGGGTTGTTATGAAGGAGGAAGCGGAATGGCGAAAGTAAAAATCCTCGACCTTGCAAGCGAAGTTGGGGTAGGGGACGATAAGCTGCTTCAGAAATTGAAACGGATGGGGTTGAAGGTTAAGGATAAAAAGCCTGAGGTTTCCGAAAAGGCCGCCCCCCTCTCTGATGAGAAGATCATTGAAAAGGATGCTGAAAAAGAGGTGGTCGAGAAGCGGGTCAAGCCCACGGTCATCCGAAGAAGGACAAGAAGTCTTGAGATCCCAACGCCTCCCTCTCCTCCTCCTGTCTCCGTAGCGCCCGAGGTTATCGTTTCAAAAGAAGAAATAAAACCTGAAGTGACTCCTTCTAAATTGGAAGTAAAGGTCTCGAAGAAAGGGGAGAAATGGGAAGAGAAGGAGAGGAAACCCTCTCAAATAACCCCGAGGGTAGAAAAGAAATCGGAAGAGATCATCGAGATAAAAGCCAAGGCCAAAGAGATCGTTTCACCCAAACCGCCCGCTGGAACGGCCCCACCCAGAGCCGTGGTCAAAGAGGGCGTGAAGGGACCAAGGAAGGCCGCGGAAGAGGTAAAACAGAAGGAAGCACCCGCCAAAAAGTTGGAAACAAAATTTCCCACGAAAGAAGAGCTTCTCCTTCAAGCGAAGAAAAAGGGATTCGTAAAGAAACGAAGGATGATCGAAGAAAGGATGGTGCAAGAGGAGGATTTTATAGAAGACAAGAAACAAGGAAAAGAGGAAGAGTCGCCGGTTCGACATTTTAAGCCTTTTAAGAAGAAGCTCGTCCTGAAGTCACCCAGGAAAACGGAGATCACCGTCCCCAAACCCATCAAAAGAATCATCCGGATTGCTGAGGTCATCTCGGTCGGCGACCTTGCCAAAAGGATGGGCGTAAAAGGAGGGGATTTGATAAAAAAATTGATGGATATCGGCGTCATGGTCACGATCAACCAGATGATTGATGCAGATGTGGCTTCCCTGGCGGCGAGTGAGTTCGGATATGAAGTGGAACGCGTTTCCATCGAACGTCAGGAGTTTCTCGAAAGGAAGGAGGATCGACCTGAAGAATTAAAAACCAGACCGCCCGTGGTCACGATTATGGGCCATGTCGATCATGGCAAAACCATGCTTCTGGACGCCATCCGTAAGACGAATGTGGTGGAAGGGGAGGCCGGTGGAATTACCCAACATATCGGCGCCTACGATGTCCAGCTGGAACATGGGCATGTCGTTTTTATCGATACCCCCGGTCATGAGGCATTTACTGCGATGAGGGCCAGAGGAGCCCAGGTGACCGATGTGGTTGTCCTGGTGGTCGCTGCGGACGACGGGGTCATGCCGCAGACCAAAGAGGCAATCGACCATGCCAGAGCGGCCAATGTTCCCATCCTTGTCGCCATCAACAAAATTGATAAACAGAATGCCAATCCCGAAAAGGTGAGAAAAGAGATGTCAGAACATGGATTGGCCCCCGAACAATGGGGAGGCAGTACGCTTTATGCTGAAATATCCGCCAAACAGAAGATCGGAATCAAAGAATTGCTCGAACTGATCCTGCTTCAGGCGGAGATTCTGGAGTTGAAGGCCAATTCCGATAAGCCCGCACGGGGGATTGTAATTGAAGCCAAGCTCGATAAGGGAAGAGGGCCCGTGGCAACCGTTCTGGTTCAAGAGGGGACCTTGAAGGCGGGTGATGTCTTTATCGCAGGCTCTCATTATGGAAGGGTAAGGGCCATGCTCACCGACAAAGGGCAGAAGATCGAAAAGGCTGGACCCTCCACTCCGGTAGAAGTGCTGGGTTTCACAGACGTTCCCGATGCCGGAGAGACTTTCATCGTAGTCACGGAAGAGAGAACGGCCAAGCAGATCAGCCTCTATCGACAGGAGAAAATTCGCGCAAAGGAGCTCTCCAAGTTGAGCAAGGTCTCTCTTGAAGAGCTCTATGAAAAGATCAAGAAGGGTGAGATCAAAGAGCTCAATGTCATCATCAAGGCGGACGTTCAGGGATCGATTGAGGCGATGGGAGAGGCGTTGAAGAAGCTCTCCAACGACGAAGTTAAAGTGAACATCATCCATGACGGGGTTGGCGGGATCACGGAAACCGATGTGAATCTGGCTTCCGCTTCCAATGCGATCATCATCGGGTTCAATGTGAGGCCAGGACCCAAGGCCCAATCTCTCGCCGAACAAGAAAGCGTGGATCTCCGGTCCTATTCGGTCATCTACGATGCCATCAACGATATCAGGAAAGCCCTGGAGGGTCTGCTGGAGCCGACCTATAAAGAGCACATTCTGGGGAGAGCCCAGGTGCTCCAGCTCTTCAATGTCCGCAAAATGGGGACTGTTGCGGGAAGTTTGATCACGGATGGGAAAGTGGTCAGGGGAGCCCACGCCAGACTTCTGAGGGATAACGTCGTCATTTACGACGGACGGATTTCCTCGCTCAAACGATTTAAAGACGATATGAAGGAGTGCACCCAGGGTCTTGAATGCGGTATCTGGATGGAGAATTTTAATGACCTCAAACCCGGGGATATCATTGAGGCCTATGAGATGGAGGAAGTTCAGTCTCGATTGTCTTAAGCCCCGGTGGATGAAAAGGGGAGGAGAAGGGGATGGTCGTTGGGATTTGCCAGCTTGACTTTCGGATTCCGGAGAATCATTCGCTCAAGGGAAAACGTCATGTCCTCCGAAAAATGATCGACAGAGTCAGACATCGATTCAATGTGTCCATCTCGGAGGTCGGAGATCAGGATCTCTGGCAGAGGGCCCAGATCGGAATCTGCACGGTGGGCAATGACCGGAGACATATCAACTCCAGCCTGGACAAGGTGGTCGACTTCATTGAAAAGATGAGCCTCGGAGAGCTGGTTCATACGGAGATGGAAATCCTTTCGGTCTGAAGACTGCGAAAAAAAAAGGTTACGGTTACGAAGCCCGTATCGTTGATGAAAGGTTACGTTTATCGTTTTTTAATTCTTATCTGCCTAACCGTTACCGGTAACCGAAACGGGCATCGTCACCCTAACCGAAAGACCTTAGACTTTTTAAATTATGGAAGGAAAACGTTCCGAAAAGGTGGCAGACCTGATCCGCAAGGAAGTCTCTGAGATGTTCGTGAAGACGGTCAGGGACCCCCGGATCGGTTTGATCACCATCACCAGGGTGACGGTGACCGGGGACTGTCGTTTGGCCAGGATCCATTTTAGTGTGCCGGGCTCTGTCGAGGAGAGGGAAAAGGCAATGAAAGGCCTCGATAGCGCCAAGGGATATATCCGGAAAGAGCTGGCCAGACGGGTCAACCTGCGCTACACCCCTGAAATACTGTTTGAGTTCGATCCTTCCATCGAGTATGCCATCCATATTGGAGAAGTTTTGCAATCCCTTCAAAAAGAGAGGGAGGAGAACCCGGATGAGAATTGATGGCCTTCTCGTCGTGGATAAACCCAGGGGGATGACCTCCCTCGATGTGGTGAGGGAGATCAAACATAGATTTTTGATCAAGAAGGCGGGTCATATTGGAACGCTCGATCCTTTTGCCACGGGCGTCCTGCCCGTTGCCCTGAATGAGGGAACGAAGCTGATTCCTTTCCTGCAGGATGATCCGAAGGATTACGAAGCCGTGATGAAGATTGGAGAAGAGACCAGGACAGATGACCTCACGGGCGAAATCGTCAAGCGAGGGCCCTGGGAAGACCTGTCCCCGGAAATCATCCGGACCGTTTTTGAATCTTTCTCGGGAAGGATCCGGCAGACTCCGCCGATGTTTTCAGCCGTGAAGGTTAAAGGAAAACCCCTCTACCGGATGGCCAGAAAAGGGATCGAGATCGAAAGGCAAGAGAGAGAGGTCCAGGTTTACGATCTCCAGGTGCGTGACATCGATCTTCCGATGATCCATTTCAGGGTCTCCTGTTCAAAAGGGACTTATATCCGCGCCCTGGCAAGGGATATCGGGAAACGGATCGGATGCGGGGCTCATCTCGTCTCTTTGAGACGAACCCGTAGCGGTTCCTTTACCCTCGAGCAGGCCATTCCGATTGAAAGAGTGAAGGCCCTCCCGGGGGATGAGGCCCTTCATGCTTCTCTCATCCCATTGAGAGAGGTTTTGCATGGCTTCCCTGAAGTGATCGGAGATGAGCGTCTGATCCGAAAGGTCCGTTATGGCAAGGAAATGATCGTGCGAGACCTCGACCCACAAACCCTTCCTCCCTTTGAGGAAGGACAGTGGCTCAAGATGTCCTCTCCTGAAGAGGGATTAGTGGCTATTTTACAGTCAGCATTAAGGGGCGGGGAGATCGGAAAGACAGACCCGGACAGGGTCGCCCTTCGTCCCATCCGAGTATTTCGCCCCTCACCCCTGCCTACCGGCCCCCTGCCTACCGGCAGGCAGGCGGTCCCGACCGAGGGCGGGGTAGGCAGGCCATCCCTCTCTCCATAGAGGAGGGTGAGGGAAAAGGTCCTATTTAAATCGAAGGAGGAATTTCATGGCATTGGTTCAGGAGAAGAAAAAAGAGATCATTGACAAGTTTAGGGCTCATGAGAAGGACACCGGCTCACCAGAGGTTCAGATTGCCCTTCTCAGTGAACGGATCCGTTATCTCACCGACCATTTCAAAGGTCACAAGAAAGATTATCACTCGCGGAGGGGGCTCTTGAAGATGGTGGGGCAGCGAAGAAGACTTCTCAACTATCTTAAGGAGAACAGGATGGATCGTTATCGAATCATCATCGATCAATTAGGTCTCCGAAAATAGAACGGATGAT
The DNA here is from genome assembly GCA_030017685.1 of Thermodesulfobacteriota bacterium. Taxonomy (GTDB): domain Bacteria; phylum Desulfobacterota; class BSN033; order BSN033; family UBA1163; genus RBG-16-49-23. The sequence goes on from JASEHH010000031.1 coordinate 10,964, forward strand.
TTTTTAAAAAATAGAACGAACAAAGGAGAGTGAATAAGCCTATGATGCAAAAGTTGCAGATCGAATTGGGGGGAAGACCCTTTTCCATGGAGACAGGAAAGGTGGCCAAGCAGGCCAGCGGCTCTGTGGTGGTTCAGTATGGCGAGACCGTCGTTCTGGTCACAGCGGTGTCATCGGAAGAGAAGAGAGAGGGGATTGACTTTCTCCCCCTTACGGTGAACTATCAGGAGATGACCTATGCGGCGGGAAGAATCCCCGGAGGATTTTTCAAGAGGGAGGGAAGGCCGACCGACCGGGAGATTCTCATCTCACGATTCATCGACCGACCCTTGAGGCCTCTCTTCCCGAAAGGATTCCGGAACGAGACACAGGTCATTGCAACGGTCCTCTCTGCGGATTCGGATAATGATCCTTCTGTCCTTGGAATGATCGGGGCGTCAACCGCCCTCTATCTTTCCGATATTCCGTTCGATGTTCCCATTGCGGGAGCAAAAATAGGAAGAATCGATGGGGAATATGTCCTCAACCCCGCGCCCGACGAACTGGAGCTAAGCGACATCGATCTCTTTGTCGCCGGAAGCGAGGATGCGATCATCATGGTCGAGGGCAGTGCAAAGGAGATGAAAGAGGAGGTCATCCTGGAGGCCATTCTATTCGGCCATCAGTCCCTTAAGCCTGTCATCGAACTCCAAAAACAGCTCAGAGAAGTGTGTGGAATGAAGAAGAGGGAGTTCGACTTCAAAAAGCCTGACGTGGCCCTTTTCGAAAAGGTGACGGGGATCGCGCAAGAGAAATTGGGGGAGGCCTATCGGATCCCGGAAAAGAGTAAGAGGCGCGAGCATCTGGAGGAGATATTTAATTTCACCCTGAAGGAATGTCAGGCCGAAGATGAGCCGTCCCGGAAGATGGTGAAGAAAGTTTTCGAGGAGGTGGACCGTAAACTGAAGAGAAAATGGATCCTGGAGAAGAGAGAGAGAATCGATGGGAGGGCCCTGCCGGAGATTCGTCCCATCTCATGCGAAGTTGGAATCCTTCCCCGAACCCATGGCTCCGCCCTGTTCACGCGCGGAGAAACCCAGGTGCTGGCCGTGGTCACTTTTGGCACCTCTGAAGACGAACAGAAGATTAACTCCTTACTGGGAGAGACCTATAAATCTTTTATGCTTCACTACAACTTTCCTCCGTTCAGCACCGGGGAAGTCTCTCCTTTGAGATCGCCTTCTCGAAGGGAGATCGGCCATGGAGCCCTGGCGGAGCGGGCGATCCTTCCCGTCCTTCCCTCCAGCGAGAAATTTCCTTACACGATTCGAATCGTCTCAGAGGTCCTGGAGTCGAATGGCTCCTCTTCTATGGCCACCGTATGCGGAGCAACCCTCTCCCTGATGGATGCGGGTGTTCCCATCAAAGCGCCTGTCGCCGGCATTGCCATGGGGTTGATTCTTGAAAACGGAGGGGAGGCGATCCTCTCCGACATCCTGGGAGACGAAGATCATATCGGCGATATGGATTTTAAGATGGCGGGCACAGCCGAAGGGGTGACAGCCATTCAGATGGACATTAAGATTAAGGGGATATCCAAAGAGGTGCTGGGCCGAGTTCTCCAGCAGTCGTGCGAAGGAAGGCTCTACATTCTTTCGAAGATGAAGGAGACCCTCCCGGAACCCCGCAAGGACCTCTCCCGGCATGCCCCGAGGATCGTCACCCTCCAGGTCAAACAGGAGAAGATTCGTGACATCATCGGACCGGGAGGAAAGAATATCCGGTCCATTGTCGATCAGACCGGCGTGAAAATCGATGTGGAGGATTCAGGCACCGTCAAGCTGGCCTCTCCCAATTATGAATCGATTGAAAAAGCTATCCTGATCATCAAAAGGCTCACCCAGGAAGTGGAAGTGGGGGGGATCTACAAGGGCAAGGTGATAAGGATCATGGGGTTTGGCGCCATTGTCGAGATCTTTCCAGGGACGGATGGCCTGGTCCACATCTCTCAACTGGCGGATCACCATGTCAAAGAGGTGACCGATATCGTGAAGGAAGGGGATGAGATCCCGGTCAAGGTGATCGAGGTTGATCCGCAGGGTCGAATACGCCTCAGCCGAAAGGCCGCCCTGAAAGAGACCGTGCCTTTGAAAGAGGAGAAGGAATCGGAAAAGGTCTGAACATGGATCGGATCAAGAAAAATATGCGCTCTTCATTAAAATCCGTATCGATGCCGGATGGACCAGGTTATCAGAGGACCATTTTGAACAACGGGATCAAAGTGATCACCGAAGAAATCCCCTACCTCAAATCGGTCTCCATTGGCATCTGGGTGACCACGGGCTCCAGGGATGAGCAGCCGTACGAAAACGGGATTTCTCATCTCATCGAGCACCTCCTCTTCAAAGGGACCGAGCGGAGAACCGCACTGGACATCGCCAAAGAGATCGACTCGGTGGGGGGGACGCTAAATGCTTTTACCGGCAGGGAATATACCTGCTTTTATGCAAAAGTGATCCACAAGAATTTATCTCTTGCCATCGACCTCCTCTCCGATATCTTTCTTCATTCCCTCATGGATGAAAAGGATGTGGAGAAGGAAAGGATGGTCATCCTTCAGGAGATCAAGATGGTGGAGGATACTCCCGACGATTATGTCCACGATCTTTTTAATCGGACCTGCTGGGGAGATCACCCCCTTGGTTTTCCGATCTGCGGAACCGAAGAACGGGTCAAATCCTTCAGCCGGGATCAAATCGAGCAATTTTTTAGAACCCATTATCAATCGGACCGGATCATCGTCTGTGCGGCAGGGAATCTCCAACATCAGGAAGTGGTCGACCTCATCGAAGCCACTTTCGGCCAGATTTCAAAATCGAATCGGGTAAGGGAAAGGGTGAAACCCCTTTCGATCTCCACCACCCATATCTCAAAACGGGATCTGGAACAGGTCCACTTCTGCCTGGGCACCCACGGACTTCACTACAATCACTCCCTTCGGTTTGCCTCTTATGTGTTGAATACCATTTTGGGGGGAGGGATGAGTTCGAGGTTATTCCAGGAGATCAGGGAGAACCGTGGCCTGGCCTATTCTGTCTATTCCTATCTTCCCACCTACATCGATACCGGTTTGGTCGTGGTTTATGCGGGGACGGATCAAAACTCGTTCGAAGAGGTCTTTCGACTCATCCTCGAAGAGTTTAAAAGGCTTAAAACGGAACCTTTCAAGAACGGAGAACTGGAGATCGCCAAAGAACAGTTGAAGGGAAATCTTGTCCTCAGCCTGGAGAGCTCTGACAATTTAATGACCCGACTGGCAAAAAATGAGATCTACTTTGAAACCTATCAGACTGTGGAGTCCATCCTTAAGGGCATTGATGAGGTCGATGAGCGGATGGTTAAAAGCCTGGCCAGCCATATCTTCGATGAACAGTACTTCTGCCTCACCGTTCTGGGACCCATGGATGGAAGCTATCTCGACGGGAATCCGCAACCATGGCGTCAATGGAACAGATAAAGATCTATATCAAACGGCTTCAAAAAAACCACCCCATCTCCCTTCCCCAATATATGACTAAAGGGTCCTCCGGAATGGACCTCTTTGCCTCTCTCGAAGAGGAGGTCATTCTTCTGCCAGGAGAGAGAAGACTGATCCCGACCGGGATTTCCGTGGCTATCCCCGAAGGGTTTGAAGGACAGGTTCGTCCCCGCAGCGGGTTGGCCATTCGGAAAGGAATTGGACTGGTCAATGGACCCGGGACGATCGATTCGGATTATCGCGGGGAGGTGGGAATTCTCTTGATCAATTTTGGGAAAGATCCTTTTGCCATCCGCAACGGCGAAAGAATCGCCCAGATGGTCATCTCCCGTGTGTTTCGTTCGATCCTGGTGGAGGTGGATGATCTTCCCCCCACTCAGCGGCAGGAGGGAGGCTTTGGCCACACAGGGATCTAATAAAAAACATAGAGGGTCTTCATTTTAATGGAGCAGGGGGCCTTTTCCTCTGCTCTTTCTTTTCCCTTCTTAAAAGAAGGACAGCGATGCATCAATCGTTGGATCGATTTCTCCATTATCTCATTGTCGAAAAAGGCCTTTCCAGGAATACGATCGAAGCTTACAGCCATGGCCTGAATCGCTTTCTAAATTATTTGCGGGGAAAAGGGATGGAAGAGGTCAGCGAGATTTCCAAACTCGATATCAGGGAATTTCTTCTCTTCCTGAAAAAGAAGGGCCTTTCAAGCAAAACCCTGGCGAGGAACCTGGTCTCCATCCGGGTCTTCCTGCGGTTCCTGACCGAGGAGTCCATCCTGAGCGCCAATCCGGCTGAAGAGATCGAATCTCCGAAGACCGCAAAAACCTTGCCTGAAATCCTTTCCCTGGAGGAGGTGGAAACGTTGCTGGAGCAACCCGATCTTCAGATCCCTCAGGGGATGAGGGATCGGGCGATGCTGGAGATGCTCTATGCCACAGGAATGAGGGTGTCTGAACTGACCCAGCTCCAGGTCAATCATGTCCATCTCGAGGCAGGCTATGTCCTCGTTTACGGAAAAGGCTCAAAAGAGAGGATCGTGCCCATTGGCAACGAAGCGATGAAATGGGCACGACGCTATATGGGAGAATCCCGGGAAAGACTTCTGAAGAAGAGAGAGAGTCCCTTTCTCTTTGTCAATCGATCCGGAAAGCCTATGAGCCGCCAGCATTTCTGGAAGAGCATCAAAGCCCACGGTCGGAGGGCCGGAATCCGAAAAAGGATCACCCCCCACCTCCTTCGCCATTCCTTCGCCAGCCATCTTCTTGAAGGGGGAGCGGATCTCCGCTCCGTACAACTGATGCTTGGCCATGTCGACATCTCCACGACACAGATCTATACCCATGTGACAGGTGAAAGACTGAAAAAGATTCATCAACGGTATCATCCGAGAGGCTAAGGAAGAATCATTGCAAAATGCAAAATAGTCAATTGGCAATTAGCATTAAAAAATGAATTTAAGTGGTTTTTAACATTGCTAACTTTGCATTGTTAATTGATTATTCGGTTCTGGGAGTTCAAGTAATTTTTTACATTGCTAATTTTGCACTGCTAATTTTGCATTGTTAATTGATTATTTTATGGAAGTGATCACCACCCATACGAATGCGGATTTCGATTCCCTGGCTTCCATGCTGGCAGCCAAAAAACTCTATCCTGGAGCGGTCCTGGTCTTTCCGGGCTCCCAGGAGAGGAGCCTGCGAGAGTTCTTCATCCACTCCACCCTCTATGCCCTCGAGGTGGAACGGGTAAAAAATATTGACCTCCGCCAGGTCGAAAGATTGATCTTAGTCGACACCCGTCAGATCAGCCGGATCGGGAAATTTTCGGAGATCGTGATAAAACCCGGCCTGGATATACATATTTACGATCACCATCCTCCTTCTTCGGATGATATCCGGGGCTCTCTCGAGGTCGTCGCGGAAGTGGGAGCCACCGTCACACTTCTTCTGGACCTCTTGAGAAAAAAAGGGGTTGACATCACGCCTGATGAAGCCACAGTGATGCTTCTTGGCATCTATGAGGATACGGGAAACCTGACCTTCTCCTCGGCCAGAGAGGAGGATTTTCAGGCGGCAGGATATCTGGTGGGAAAAGGAGCCAATCTCAATATCCTGTCAAATGTGATCACCAAAGAGCTCACCTCGGAGCAGGTCTTCCTGCTCAATGACCTGATCCAATCGGCTACCCGGTACGATGTCCACGGCATCGATGTGGTGATTGCGCAGGCGTCTGTGGATCGGTATATCGGTGATATTGCCATCCTTGTCCATAAGTTAAAGGATATGGAGAACCTCGATGTCCTCTTCGTCCTCGTCCAGATGGAAGGTCGTGTCTACCTGATCGGAAGGAGCAGGATTGAGGAGGTCAATGTCTCAGAGATAGCCTCTGAATTTGGAGGCGGCGGACACCCCACTGCTGCCTCAGCCACTATCAAGGGGATGCCGCTCATCGAGGCGCATGCGCGGTTGCTCAAGATATTGAGACAGGTCGTCAGGCCCAGAAGGGTGGCCAAGGACCTCATGGTCTATCCGGTCAAGACGGTGGAACCCGACCGGACCTTGGAGGAGGCAGGAGAGATCCTTTCCCGATATCTCCTCGATATCCTCCCGGTCTTTAAGGAGGAGAGAGTGGTTGGACTCATCTCCAAGGAAGTGGTGGACAGGGCGGTTCGTCACGGGCTAAAGGATGCCCTTGTGAAAGAGTATATGACGACGGAGTTCTCTGCCATCTCTCCTGAAACCCCCTTTTCCCGAATTCAGGAATTGGCCATCGGACAGAGCCAGAGCCTCATCCCGGTCATTGAAAAGGAGCGGCTCGTTGGGGTTGTAGCCATCGGTGATGTGATGCAGGTCCTCCACGAGGGGATGATCAAATCGGTGAGAGAGATTCAACCTCTTTATGCACGAAAGAAGATGATCTCAAAATTGATGGAGGAGCGATTTCCGGAAAGGATACGGAACCTCCTTGCAGAATTTGGCCGGGTAGGGGATGACCTTGGATATTCGGTCTTCGGCGTGGGAGGTTTTGTGAGGGACCTCCTGATGAGGGTGGAAAACTACGATATCGATATCGTTGTGGAGGGCGATGGAATCCGTCTCTCCGAGGAATTCGAAAAAAGATTTAACTGCCGGATTCGAACTCACAAAAAATTCGGGACCGCCCTCATTCTCTTCTCGGATGGCCTTAAGGTTGATGTGGCGACCGCGCGGCTGGAGGTCTATGACTCTCCGGCCGCCCTTCCCACGGTGGAAAGGGGGTCGATCAAGGCGGATCTTTATCGCAGGGACTTCACTATCAATACGCTGGCCATCCACCTCAATCCCCGGTTCTTCGGAGAATTGATCGATTTTTTCGGCGGGGTGAAAGATATTAAGGAGAAGGTGATTCGTGTCCTCCATAATCTCTCCTTTGTGGAGGATCCGACCCGCGTCTTTCGGGCGATCCGTTTCGAACAACGCTTGAGGTTCCAGATCGGAAAACATACCCAGAATCTGATGAAGAATGCGGTCAAGATGTCCATCTTTGATCGACTTTCAGGGGGACGGATTCTCTCAGAGTTTATCCTCATCTGCCAGGAAGAGGATCCCATCCCTGCCATGAAACGGATGAGAGATTTCAACCTCTTCCATTTTCTCCATCCCCAACTCAAAGTGGACGAGGAGAAGATCGCCCTCTTCGAACAGATTCATCATGTCATCTCCTGGTTTGACCTTCTCTTCCTCGAGGAGAAATATGGGCGTTGGCTCATTTACTTTTACGGCCTTATCGATTCCCTCAAGGAGCAGGAGAGCCTGGAGATCTGCGAACGATTGGCGATGAATGACCGGCTGAAAAGAAGTGTGATTGAAGGAAAACGCCAGGGCGATCTGGCCCTGTTCCAGATATACTCCTGGATCAGCGCCGGCAGAGAACCCAAACGTTCGGAGATTTACACGGTTCTCGATTCCCTTTCAACGGAGGTCAAGCTGTTGATGATGGCCAAGACGACCCGGATGGCCACCCGTCGATACATCTCTCTCTACTTCACCCAGTTGAAGGGTACGAAACCGATATTGAGAGGGGCCGACCTGGTTCAAATGGGAATCAAACCCGGGCCTTCTATTCGGGAGGGTTTGGAGGATCTTCTCAAAGCCCGACTCGACGAACAGGTGATCACACGACAGGATGAGTTACAATACTTGACCAGATCTCTCAGGGTGGAATGATGTCCGAAAACAACTTCTATTCAGAGGAGAAATCTCCTTATACGGTACGGCTTGAGATGTTTGAAGGCCCTCTCGATCTCCTGCTTCATCTCATTCAGAAGAATGAAATGGACATTTTCAACATTCCCATCGCCTTGATCACGGGACAATACCTGGAATATCTCAAATGGATGAAGACCCTCAATCTCGACATCGCCGGAGACTACCTTTTGATGGCTTCCACTCTCCTCCATATCAAATCGAGGATGCTCCTTCCCCAGCCCTCCGTGGAAGAAGAGGAGGAAGGAGAGGATCCCAGGGCCGAGCTGGTGCGGAGGTTGCTGGAATATCAGAGATATAAGATGGCTGCTACGGAACTGGTCCAGAGACCCATGCTGGACCGGGATGTCTTTATCCGTTTGACATCGACGGAAGAGAGGGCGCCGGAGGAGGAGAAAATCGAAGCCAACCTCTTCGATCTCATCGATGCCCTTCGCAAGGCTCTCTCAAGGGCAACGGAGGAATCCTTCCATGAAGTGACGCTGGATCGACTCAGCGTCGAGGATAAGGTTCAGGAGATTCTTCTCCTTCTTCAGAAGGAGAAGCGGAGCCTTCCTTTTCATCTCCTTTTCCCCGAGCAGGCCTCGCGCAGAGTGATCGTCATTACTTTTCTGGCCATCCTCGAGCTGGTTAAAGCGAAATGGATACGGGTCTTTCAGGCGGCTCCTTTTGAAACCATTCGAATATCACCGGTTTAAAAGGAGAGGATGATTAGAATATAAGGGTTTCGTTTAACGGTTAGGGTTACGAGGCCCGCCCTGTACCATGCTAGGTTCAGGGCCCGTATCGTTAATAAAAGGCTGCGTCTGTCGTGTTTAATTCTTTTAAACGTGACCGTTACCGAATTACGAAACGCCTGCCTGCCCCGTCCTCGGTCGGGACCGGGGCCGGTAGGCAGGGGCTTCGTCACCGTAGCCTTAACCTAATCACTTGATAAATTTTCATGTCACGTCATGGATGATCCATGGGAGGTACTTATGAAACGGAAAAGGATTTTGTTGGGTTTGGTTGTAATCGTCGGATTACTGGCCTTCTTTTTTATCCTCCTCTTCGTCATCGGTCATTATGTTTCCGGATCCGGCTCCCGGCAGTTCGCCTTCGGCGATAAGATTGCGGTGGTTGAGATCCGGGGGCTGATCACTCAATCCCAGGGCATCATCGAAGAGCTTCACCAGCTTGACGCTGATGAAGGGGTGAAAGCCATCATTCTGAGAATTGATTCTCCGGGCGGAGGGGTAGGGCCTTCACAAGAAATTTATCGGGAAGTCTTGAAGATTAAATCGAACAAAAAAAAGAAGGTGATTACCTCCATGGGCTCGGTGGCCGCCTCGGGTGGATACTATATTGCGAGCGCCTCCGACCTTATCGTAGCCAATCCCGGAACGATTACGGGCTCCATTGGCGTTCTGATGGAATTCACCAACATCGAAGAGCTTTTCAGGAAGATTGGGATTAAGGGCGTGGTATTAAAAAGTGGCGAGCACAAAGACATCGGATCCCCGTTCAGGGAAATGACCCCTGAAGAGAAGAGACTCATCCAGTCGGTCATTGACAATGTCCATCAGCAATTTATACAGGCTGTGGCCGATGGAAGAAAGATGGACCGTTTAAAGGTCGCTCAGGTTGCGGACGGTCGAATCTTAACCGGGGAGCAGGCCAAACAGCTGGGGCTGGTGGATCAGCTTGGAAACCTTCAGGACACCATCGATACAGCCGCCAAGATGGTGGGGATCGAGGGAAAACCACTGGTTCTCTACCCCAAAAAGAAGTTCTCGCTTCTGGAACTGCTGGTGGAAGGGATCACAGAGGCCATCCTGAAAACCTTGAGCGAAAAGGGAGTTCAGTTGAACTATCGCCTCCATCCATAAAGGTTATTCAAATGAATTGCCCGTGGCCATTAGACCACTTACGAACCATGAAAAGGGATAACCCCCCTCTATTCCCCCCTTAATTTAAGGGGGGATGAAGGGGGGTTAGGGTTAGGAGGCCCGTATCGTTTAGCGTCAAAGGGTAAGGGTAAGAATTTAAGACGATACACGTAACCCCTTGACGAAACGGGCATCTTAACCTTTACCTTTTGACCCTTGACCTTTATTTTCTAATTAACCTTTAGAATGCATCAGTCAAGGCTTTGGCGATCTGTTTCATGTCCTCCCAGACTTCCCTCTTCTTTTCAGGATTCCGGAGCAGGTAGGCAGGATGGTAGGTTGGAAAGAGCTGGATGCCGGAGAAGTCGTAGACCTTCCCGCGAAGCGCTGTGATCTTGACATCGGTCTTGAGAAGGGTCTGGGCGGAAAACGTCCCAAGGGCGCAGATGATCCTGGGCCTAATCGCCTGGATCTGTTTTAAAAGAAATGGATAGCAATTCTCTATCTCATCGGGTTCAGGGTTCCTGTTCTGAGGAGGCCGGCATTTGATGATATTGGCGATATAGGCTTCCTCCCTTTCGATGTCGATGGCCTGAAGAATTTTGGTTAGCAGCTGCCCTGCCTTCCCCACAAAGGGTCTTCCCTGAACATCTTCGTCATTGCCAGGACCCTCTCCGATGAGCATCAACCTTGCCTTTTCATTCCCCTCCCCGAAAACAATCGTGCGCCGCGTTCTGTGAAGTTTACATCTCTGACAATTTCCCAATTCACTTCGTATCACTTCAAGGCGTTGAACCTCAGATTGAGAAATATTTGCCATTCTATACGGTGGGGGCAATTCATGAATTGCCCCCACACCGGCAGAAGCCTCTGATTGATAGATTTTTTCATTCCCGTCACTAAAGAGAGGCAATTCTGTAATCCCCAGTCTCTTGAGATAGTCAAGATAAGATTTAAGATCACCGACGATTTCCTTACCATTTTGATCCATCGAACCCTTCCCTTTCCTTCGGTCCTCCATAGCCTTTTCTCGCTTCCCTGTCAAGAAACAAAAAAGGAAATGGGTTACGGTGACGAAGCCCGTTTCGTAATTCGGTAACGGTTACGTGCAAAGAATTAAAAGACGATAAACATAGCCTTTTATTAACGATACGGGCCTCCTTACCCTAACCTAAATCCGGGGTAACGTTCATCGGTTACGAGCATCCAGATTCTATTCACGAGTCTCGATACGAGCTTCGACAACGACAAACGTTGGTTACTCCCCCATGGAGTCTGAAAAAGTTTTAGTTGATTGTCATCAAATTTTATTATAATATTAGGGCGATATGAACAAGAAAGAGAGAAAACTTTTAGTGGTGGATGACAACATCGACTTCGTTCATTTCATACGGAGAGCTTTGGAACAGGAGGATTACCGAATCTCCATTGCCTTGGATGGGAAAACAGCCATTGAAAAAGCGTCAACAGAAAATCCGGAGCTCATTCTCCTTGATATGAAACTGCCTGACATATCGGGAGAAGAGGTATTGGAGAGGGTTAAGGAGGTCAATAAAGATATTCCCGTGATAGTCATCACCGGTTATGGAGGAGACCAGGTGGCGATTGATATGATGAGAAAAGGGGCTATCGATTTTCTCACAAAACCTGTGGAACCCCGGATTCTTATCAAGGCGATAAAGAACGCCCTGGCGATTCACGACGTCCGGCAGGAGGACAAACAGTTTAACCCCTATCCCTCTCTTGAAATATTTTTCCCTTTTCTTGCTCATGAGATTCGAAATCCGCTCCATGCTATCTCAGGGGCTCTGGCCATCATCCAAAGGCGCTGTAATTTAGAGGATCAATTTCTAACCCAATCCATCAAGATCATCCATGAGGAAGTTCAGCACTTAAATGATTTTGTTCAGGGATGCCTCAATTTCGTAAGACCTCCCGATTTCATTCGTTTCAGCGAGGTGGATCTCCGGGAGGTGATTTCAGTGACCGTGAGCATGCTGACTCACATGTTTGAATCCGAATCAAATAAAATCGAGATCACCGTCAAGGCTGATCCTGATCTCCCAAAGGTTTATGTCAATTATGAAGAGATTAAACAAGCCTTTTTAAACATCATCAAAAATGCCTATGAGGCGATGCCTGAAGGAGGGGAATTATTGATCGAGGCCTCCCAGACCCATGAATTCCCCAAAATGATAGAAATTGTTTTTGCGGATCAGGGGGTAGGAATAAAGAAGGAAGCGATGGACTTTCTCTTTAGTCCTTTTTTTACCAACAAACCCAGGGGAAATGGGTTAGGGTTGGCCCTCTGTCGAAGAATCATTGTCGAACGTCATAAGGGGACAATCCATATCGAAAGCGAAGAAAAGAAGGGAACAACGGTTAAAGTAAAGTTGCCCATCACCCGACTACAAGAAAATACCCCGGGAGAAGCATCGTGACGTCTCAAGCTTCTATTTTAGTGGTCGATGACGAACCCAATTCTCTTTTCGGAATATGTGAGGTTCTCAACGATGAGGGTTTTAATGTCCTTCCGGCCGGAAACGGGAGAGAGGCGTTGGAGTCGCTCCATGTGAATCCCATCAATGTGATCGTGACCGATGAGAAGATGCCTGACTTGAGCGGCATGGAGTTTCTCGCTGAGGTAAAGAAGAACCATCCAAACATCCCGGTGATCCTCATCACGGCTTACGGGTCCGTTTCGATGGCTGTTGAAAGCCTCAAGCAAGGGGCGTTCTATTTCTTTGAAAAACCGATTTTCAATAATTTAGAGAGATTTATCACCATCATCCGGCAAGCCGTCAAAACTCAGGAGATGGAGAAGGAAATCGACTCTCTAAGAAGAGAAGTGACCGAAAAATATTCTTTCCCCAATATCATCGGGAATCACCCCAAAATGATTGAGATTTTTGAGACGATTGGAAAAGTATCCAAAACCGATGCGACCATTCTCATTCAGGGGGAGAGCGGGACCGGGAAAGACATCATTGCAAAAACGATCCATTACAATAGTTCGAGAAGGGAAAAACCGTTGGTAACCGTCAATTGTGGAGCGCTTACGGAAAGCCTTCTCACGACGGAATTATTTGGTCACACAAGGGGAGCGTTTACAGGCGCGGTTAAGGATACGATCGGACGCTTTCAGGCCGCCCATGAAGGGAGCTTGATCTTAGATGAAATCAGTGAAATTCCAGTCAATCTTCAAAAAAACCTTTTAAGAGTGATCGAAGAAAAGGAGTTTGAAAGGGTGGGGGATTCGAGGTCGACCAAGGTCGATGTTCGAATCATCTCCACGACCAACCGGAACCTTAAGGAAGAGGTGGTCAAAGGAAATTTCAGGGAAGATCTTTATTATCGATTGGGCATCGTTCCAATAACTCTCCCCCCCTTAAGGGAGCGCCTCTCAGACCTCCCATTGCTGGTCAACCACTTTCTTAAGAAGTTTCAGGAAGGCAACGTTCCGTTAAGAATTGAGCCGGAAGCAATCGAGCGTCTCAAGACATTTTCCTGGCCTGGAAATATCAGGGAATTGGCCAATGTGATTCAGCAGATAGTGGTCTTCTGTCGAAATCATATCATCAGGGTTGACGACCTTCCTTCCCACCTTCTTCTCAAAGTGGAAGATGTCCGGGTTGGGGAAAAGGGGAAGGTTGACTTAATGAAGAGGGTAGGAAATCTTGAGAGGGCATCGATTCTCGCTAAATTGAAAGAGACCAATTGGAATCAAGAGAAGACAGCAGAACTGCTCGGAATAACAAGGAAAATGCTGTCGAATCGGATTATTAAATATCATCTCAAGCCATTGAGAAAGAGGTAATCTTTATGTTTGGGTAATCGTCAATGGGTTAAGGTTACGGTTACGAAGCCCGTAACGTACAATGAACGATGGACAACGAACATCCGTAATGATGGAAGATTGGAATAATGGAATGTTGGGTAAAACTAAAAGATAACTTCTCCTTACCCATTATTCCACTATTCCATCATTCCACTTGAGGATATAACCGATGGACTCACACTGGATTCTTCTAATCGATCCCTTTAAAAATCTCCTGAACACCTACCGGATGATTTTGGAGGAGGAAAATTATTGTATTGATACAGCCCTCAATACGAAAGACGCCCACTCTCTTTTTGATAAAAGGCCATACTCGGCTATCCTGATGGAATATATCCCGCCCTTTGAGCATTTGCAGGGACTGATCCGGTGGATGAAAGAAAAGTCTCCTGAAATCTATATCCTGATGGTGACGAATGCGGCGGTGGACGAAACCACCTATGAGAAACTTTTTGAGATAGGGGTCGATGACTTCATTCTAAAACCCTATTCACCGCAAAAAATTATCGCCCATATTAAGAAAGGGTTGAGACAACGGGAGGTGACCTCTAAAGTGCAAGATTTGGAAAGCTTGAACCTCCTCGACCCCATCTCGAGAGAGATGGAGGGATTGGTTTTCAACAAAATCTTTTTGAACCGTTATCTACGACAGGAGATCAAGAGAGCGAAAAGGCACCGACATTCTTTCTCGATTCTTCTCACCCAGATCCCGGCTAAGGAGAGGGCAGGGGAACCATCCGTCCGTTTTTATGGAGAATTGTCAAAGTTGATTAGAAGATTCATCAGGGAAGAAGACGTCGTGGCAAAGAATAATGGGGAGATCGCCCTCCTCCTTCCCGAAACAGACCAGATGGGCTCAAAAGCTCTGGGAGGAAGACTTTCACATTTAATCCGGAATCATCCCCCATTTCAGTACGACGATCTCTACCATGGAATGGCTCAAATTTTATCTTTTCAATACTTTACCTATCCTGATCCTTTTGATCTACCCGAGCCCCTCGCAGCGGCGGTTGAAGACCTGAAGAAGGAATATCCCCATCATTAGGTTGCCTTTTTATTCCAGAACCGAAACTCCCCGAAATGATTTAAATTAATTCTCTCCCATGTGTCATTTGGCTCACTAAATGTGCCAAATGGTTCATCTGAACAATTATCGAAATATTTCCAAAAGACTTTCTCTCATCAATCATCAATCAAATCGATAGATTACAAAGTTTTTAGGAGAAGCCAATAAATTGGTATTATTATTGCTATTGAATACGAAGCTAAGGTCAATTGGTTAAGGTTACGCTCAAAGAATTAAAAGACTAGCCTTTTATTAACGATATAGGCCTCCCTGCCTGCCGGCAGGCAGGGTCACCGTTAAACTTAACCTTTTTCTACCCATGACAAAAGAAACTATTCTCATCCTCAATAAAGAACGCAGGGATTCCTCTCATCTAAAAACCTTTTTAGAAAAAGAGAAATATATTGTGCTCCCGGTCAATACCATTGATAGGCTATTAACCAATTTTCAGGAATTCGAAGTTTCAGGGGTCATTGTTGATCTTAATGTGGATCGTCTTTCCCTTTTTGAAATCATTAAAAAAATAAGGGAAAGGTTGCCCGAACTCTATGTCATGATGATGGTGGATGGGAAGATTGGCGAAAAGGAGCATCAGAAGGTGATCGAGACAGGGGTTCAGGATTTCTTTGTCAAGCCGATGTCTTACGAAAAAATCCTTTTTCACCTTAAAAGCGGATTGAAACAGCGCAAAAAATATCTTCAAAAAAGAGCGGAAAGCTAATCCAATCAGATTGTTCGAACAGTGATGGAGGAGTGAAATCATGGAACTGAATGCCCTGCCTAAGACATTTGAAAAAATCCCGGAAAGTTCCTTCTTCATGGACAAAGGCAATCGGGCATTCGGCCTCTTCCAGAAGGTCCAGGGGGCGATGCGTCATGTGCCTGATTTTGGTGAAACCTGCAGGGCAATTTTGGATGTTGTGATCGAAGAGACCAATGCCGAAAACTGCTCTCTGATGTTGAAAGACCCCGTTTCCGGATATCTCGTGGTTCGTTCAGCCCGAGGGAAGGGTGAACAAAAGAGTGTTTTTTACCCCGAACAGCCTGAAAATGGAGAAAGATTTAAATCTGGAGATGGCATTGCGGGGAAAGTTCTCAAAGAAGGACAGGTCATCATGCTGAATGATGTGAAAAAAGAGCCCCATTTCTTAAAGGCAGATGGCTTGAGCGAAAAAGTAAATTCACTGATCTGTTTCCCCATCCGGGAAGAGGATCAAGTCGTGGGAGTATTTAACATCAGTCATTCCCAAAAAGGAGCCTTCAACGAAGGAGATAAATGGGTGCTGTCCTATATCTCCAACCAGGTTGGAATGGCTCTCACCTCTTCACGGTTCTTTTTAGAGATAAAGGAAATGCACCGTTTAATGAAGCGTTCTGAAAAGCCTTCGCCTGCCGCCCCTCCCGCCTTTGTGGAAGTCGGCGAAATGACTCGTGAGAACGGGATTTTTATCTATGCAAGTGAAAAAATGCATCGAATTAAAGAACTGATTGATCAGGTTGCCAATACAGACGTGACGGTCCTGCTCCAGGGAGAAAGCGGCGTTGGAAAAGAGGTAGTTGCCCGCTCGATCCATCTCAATTCTTTTCGGAAAGAAAAGCCATTTGTCAAAGTGAATTGCGCCGCTCTTCCGCAAGAACTTCTGGAGAGTGAACTGTTTGGCTATGAGAAGGGTGCCTTTACGGGGGCTTACCGGCAGAAACCAGGAAAATTTGAACTCGCCCACACCGGTACGATCTTTTTAGACGAGATTTCAGAGATGAGCCCCTCTCTCCAGGGCAAGCTTTTACAAGTGCTTCAGGACAGGGAATTTTCAAGATTGGGAGGGAAGAAAGATATATGGGTGGATGTTCGGGTATTGGCTGCTACCAATAAAAATATCGAAGAAATGGTGAACCATGAACGATTTCGTGAAGATCTCTATTATCGTCTCAATGTCGTCAACGTTACCCTTCCTCCTCTGAGGGAGAGGAAGGAGGAAATTCCCGTTTTTATCGAATATTTTTTGGATAAATTCAGCAAAAAATACCAAAAAAAGGTACACCCCTTATCGAGCAAGATCATGAGAATTTTTAAACAACATCGTTGGATGGGAAATGTTCGAGAACTGGAGAATGTCATTCAGCGTTATGTGATTCTTGAAAACGAAAAGATGATTATGGATGAATTAACTTATGGGATCATCGAGAATGCGACCATCGAAAAAGAAAAGTCCATCGCCCATTCAAAAGCCTGGCCTTCGTTGAAGGATGCCTATAGAGAAGCTACGACCAAAGCGGAATCCGAGAGCATTCTCAAGGCATTGCAGATAACGAACTGGAATAGAAAAAGAGCAGCCCAACTCCTCAATATTAGCTATAAAGCCCTCCTTTATAAGATTAAAGATAGTGGCATTGACAAACTCATTCTCCCACTGGCGACTTAAATTTCCATATCATATTAAGGAGTTGAGCGTTGATCATAAAGAAAACACATCAAATCAGAAAATCTTTGAAAAAGAGAACTTCCCGTCCTTTTTTCGATAATATAGGGGGAAAAGTGGTAACGATTTACCACATTTTCCTGAATCGTTACCACTTTTTTATTTTTTATTTAAAAAAAATGTGTAATTTGTTTCAACTTTTAAGTAAAGAAATTCATATGGTTACCAAAGGTTAGAAGATAACCAATAAATTATCTTTGCTTGGCACTTTAGTTGCTTTTTAATTCAATCGTTATGAATAACTTTTCTAAAATCATTTTTTCTAATAGTTTAAAGATGAAAAAGGTCAAAACCATTATTGATCAAGTCGCGCACACCGATATCACAGTTTTAATAAAAGGCGAAAGCGGAACGGGAAAGAAATTAATAGCCAAGACGATTCACGATATTTCTCCGAGGGGAAAAAACCATTTTGTAAAACTGAATTGTGCTGCCATTCCTAAAAGCCTCCTTGAGAGCGAGCTTTTTGGGTTTGAAAAGGGGGCCTTTACAGGAGCCCACCTCAAGAAGCCGGGGAAGTTCGAATTAGCCAATGGAGGAACAATATTGCTAAATGACATCGGTGAGATAGACATTTCTAATCAGGGCAAACTTCTCCAAGTCCTCCAGGATGGAAAATTTTCTCGATTGGGAGGAGATGGGGATGTCCTGATCGATGCCCGGATTATCGTCACCACTAAAAATCATTTGGAAAGGTCTATGATGGAAGGGCTTTTCCGTGAGGACCTCTTCTACAGGATTAATGTCATCAGCATCACGGTTCCTCCCTTAAGGGAACGGAAGGAACAGATCCTTCCACTCACCCAATATTTTTTCAATTTTTTTAAAGAGAAATATAGACGGGATGTCCCCTTCCTCTCGCCGAAAGCCACCAAGATATTCAAAGAATACCTTTGGCCTGGAAACATCCGGGAATTAGAGAACATCGTCAAGCGGAGGGTCGTCACATCGGATGAAGAGGCGGTCATTCAAATGCTTCTCGGAAAAAAGGAAAATGGCGAGATCGTCGTCGAATCCTTAAGGCCCAACGGCATCGGAGAACCGCTCCTCAATTTGAAGGAAGTGGGAAGAAAAGCAGGTGAAGAAGCGGAGAAAGATCTCATTCATGCCACCCTCCATGAGACCCATTGGAATCGAAAGGAGGCAGCTAAATTACTCCGTATCAGTTATAAGGCGTTGCTCTATAAAATTGAGAAATACCATTTGAATAATGGGAGGGAGTATCAGGGAAAGGGAGAGATGGCCGGGTCAATCGTAAGACCCATCTCAAGCAGGACTGGAGGGATGTGATGGCGGGTGACAGGGAGACCTTCATGGATGAGTTCAGACCATCCCATGGAAAGGTATTGGATCGGGATCTTTTCTTCTTTCTTTTAGATCTTGAGGTGAAGCGGGCTCGACGTTATCAAAACTTTCTCTGCCTATTGCTCCTCAAAATAAATCCATTTTTAAAAAATGATGTTCAAGAGGAGAAGGACGCCTATAGCCGGATATTGAGTGATATTTTGACTGAGGAGACTCGGGAGAGCGATATCATTGGTGCTCTTGAAATAAATCATCTCGCCGTTCTCCTCCCCTATGCCGATGCTTCGGCAGGAGGTCGTGCTAAGTCACGCTATGAAAAGACTCTGGAATATTACGATTTTGATAATAAAGGGTTTAAAGTGATGATCGATCAGGTCTGTTTCCCTGTCAATGGAGCGGATACAGGCGATCTTCTCAGAAAGGCATTGGGAGCAGAGGCATAGATAAACCATGGGTCAAGGGAAGGGGTCCAGTGAAATGTTTTAAGACCCGGAACCCTCGAATTCTTGGATCCTAAAACCCTTAAGGAAACTAAGGAGAACGAAATGAAAAAATTAGTGACCGTCGGAATCATAGGGTTAGCGATCTTTTGTATATCGACTCCAATCGCATACCCTCAAACTGGCAAAGAGGTTCTATTAAAAAAAGAATCTCAGGCTGAAGTCGCTGCGGATAGTGACCGTTACATCATAGGGGCTGAGGATGTTCTTTACATCCATGTGTGGAGGGAGGAAACCGTAACCAAAACGGTTTCGGTAAGAATGGATGGGAGGATCTCCATCCCTCTTGTCGACGAGATTCAGGCAGCAGGGCTTACCCCTCTCCAATTGAAAGAAAAATTGACCGAGAGGTTGAAAGAATTTGTCGATGATCCCTATATCACCGTCATTGTCATGGAGGCTAATAGTTTTAAGGTCTACATTTCTGGTCAGATCAAAAGTCCAGGGGTCCTCCGTCTCAGAAGTGAAACCTCTCTTGTCCAAGCTATCTCCATGGTGGGCGGATTTACAGAATGGGCCAATCAGAGCAAAATTATCATCATTCGAAAGGAAGATGGAAAAGAGAAGCGAATCACAGTCAATTATAAAAAGATTATAAAAGGAGAGGATCTGGACCTAAATCTCACATTGAAGGCAGGAGATACAATCATTGTGCCTTAAATAGCTAAGGAGGGGGGGCTAGGAATGATGAAAAAAATGAGGAAGATAGGTCTGAAATTAGGAATGGTTTTCATTCTATTTTTGTTAGAAACACCTTTCAGTGATGGTCGAGATTTAGATGATTTTTGGACTCGATTCCATCCATATATTACTGTTCAGGAGGAATACAACAGTAACATCAATCTCACTCCTACGAACAGAAAGGATAATTTTATCACGACCCTCTCTCCAGGGATTAAGTTTTCTACCTCTGAGGAAAAGTATGGAGTAGATTTGGACGTCCGCGCGGGATTCATTTTTTATGCAAAAGAACATGAGGAGAATTACACCAGTCTTCATGGAACACTCAACGCATGGTATGCATTGACTAAAAATCTGAATTTCCGAGTAAAAGATTACGTCGTCCGATCGGATGAGATTAGAGAGGCAGAATATTCTTCTACTTCGGTAGAGGGCCAATATCTTCCTTCAAGAACGAGGAAGAGAGAGCCCTATATCCGGAATGTTATTGAGCCCTCGGTCCAGTATCAGTTTGGCAGGGAAAATATGATTGCCCTGAATTACCGTAATAACCTCTATGAGATTCAAAGTCGGACATCCGAAGATAGCATGGAAAACTTTATCAGTCCAAGAATCATCTATTGGTTCGATATCAGAAATGGAGTGTCCTTCGAATATGGCCTCACGCTTGGACATTTTGAGAGATCCCCGGATTTAACCGGCCATATGGCGATGGGCCGATACACTCACCGCTTGAATCCGAAAACTTCCATCTTCGGAGAATATACTCAACTGTGGCGGAATTTCGATCCCCCTTCCGTTGATTATGCGGTTTATCGACCGAGCCTAGGGATTGAACATACTTTCAATCCAACGCTAAGTGTAAGAATCCAGGGAGGGTATTACTGGGAAAATCCTGCAAAGGGGTCAACCCAGGGTGGCCCCTTTTACGACCTGTTTGTCACACAGCGGGCCCAAAAAACAACCTATACTCTCTCTTTGCAAGGCGGATACAAGGAGGACTACTTCTCTGCTGAAAACAGAGGCTTCACTCAATACCACCGTCTCCTGGGAAGGGTGAACTATCAGCTTCTTAAAGAGATGAATCTTGGACTTTTTAACAGTTATGAATGGGCCAAGCTTCCTGGAGGTGTTATCGGAGGGAGAAAAGAGACCAATCATATATGGGGGATCGGAGGAAATGCCTCCTACCGGCTTTTTCGTTGGTTAACAGTGGCCCTCGAGGCTTCTCATCGGGAAAACCATTCCAATCTTGATGGGAACGACTATAGCGAATATCGAGGAATCTTAAGAATCACGGCAGCCTTTTAACAGGTTAACAGGGGAGAAAAAAATGATCAATCCTGAGAAATCATTCAATATCCATGACTATATCGAAATCTTTTGGAGACGAATCTGGTATATTGCCATCCCTTTTGTCCTGATTCTGTCCGGAGCCGTCATTTATGCAGTCACCTCTCCCAAGGAATATCGTGCCGCCACGCTGATCCTGGTCACCCCTCAGAAAGTTCCGGAGAGTTTTATCCGGCCCACCGTGACCTCAAAGATTGAAGACCGCCTCCAGTCCATCGGCCAGGAGATTATGAGCCGGACCCGTTTGGAACAGTTGATCTCCGAATTAAAACTCTATTCCGAGGAGGCCAAGTCAAAAAGCAAGGAAGAGCTTTATGAATTGATGCGCAAGGACATCCGTGTGGAGGTAAAAGGAAAAGAAGGTTACTTCACGATCTCCTATATTGGAAAGGATCCCAGGGTGGTAACGACCGTTACGAACAAGTTGGCCTCTCTTTTTATTGAAGAGAATCTTAAATTAAGGGAGCAACAGGCCCAGGGAACCTCAGAGTTCCTTGCGATTGAGTTGAACGCGACAAAAGTTAAACTGGAGGAACAGGAGAAGACCGTCACGCATTTCAAAAGACAGTTTATGGGTGAGCTTCCGGAACAGCGGGAGTCCAACCTTAAAGTCCTCGAACAACTCCAGTTGCAGAGTCAGAGGATCGGTGAAAATATCAGGGCGGCCCATGATCGAAAACTGATCATCCAGAAGCAACTTGCCGACACCGAACTTCTCATCGCCTCGAGCAGTAAAAAAGAGGAGGCTCCCCTTCATTCCTCATCACCTGTTCAAACCGAAAAGGTTTCGAGAGCCGTTGTCAGGGACCCGCTGGACGTTCAATTGGAACAGATGAAGCACCACCTGATCGATCTTCAATCCAAATACACGTTGAAACATCCTGACATTATGATCGTTCAGAAGAGGATCGCAGAACTTGAAGCGAGAATCGAGAAGGAAAGGTCAGAAAAGGAGGCCGCGGAGAAGAAGGAATCTGAATCAAACATTGCGACTACGCCATTGTCCTCGCCCAAAATCGTTACCAAGAAGGAGGAGAAGGAGTCCGTTAGACTGAACCCACGTTATAAAGAGATGGAGAGTCAACTCATTGCCACTGAGCTGGAGATCAGTAGGTTGAAGGAGGAAGAAGAAAAGGGCAAAGGTCAGATCATGAAATATCGGGAGAGAATAGAAAACACGCCCATGCGGGAACTGGCAATGGCTAACCTGACCAGGGATTATCAAAATACGAAAGAGCTCTATCAGACTCTTTTAAAGAAAAGTGAGGAGGCACAGCAGGCAGAAAATTTGGAGAGGCGGCAGAAAGGGGAGCAATTTAAAGTCATCGATCCAGGGAGAATTCCTGAGAAACCCTTTCGGCCTGATATCCCCAAAATTCTCCTTTTTGGGATTTTAATAGGTTTGGGTTCAGGCTTTGGACTGGCCTTCTTCAGGGAACAGATGGATCGTTCATTCAGGGACGCTGAAGATCTGGAAGCCACCATGGGGTTTAAGGTGCTGGCGAACATCCCAACCATTCAAAAGGAAGCGGCTTAACAGAGATGTATACAAAATTTTACGGTTTTAAGACAAAACCCTTTGAGATCACTCCGGATCCCAAATTTCTCTTTCTAAGCGAAAGCCATAGGGAGGCGTTGGCTCACCTCACCTATTCGGTTAGAGAGAGAAAGGGGTTTACCGTGATTACCGGAGAGGTGGGGACCGGCAAAACCACACTCGTCCAGACTCTTTTAAGCAGATTGAATGGAAACACAAGGACAGCTTATCTCTTCAACCCGAAATTGGGCTCCACCGATTTTATCAGCTATATCTGCGAGGATTTAGGGCTCAAAGGGCAGAAAAGATCGAAGGGGCAATACCTTTCCATGCTCCACAATTTTTTATTGGAACGTTATGCTCAAAATGAAAACGTCGTTTTGATCATCGATGAGGCCCATACCCTTGACCCGAAATTGCTCGAAGAGGTGCGTCTGCTTACCAATCTGGAAACACCCAAGTCCAAACTCCTCCAGGTGATCCTGATCGGCCAGCCGGAGCTGAACGATGTTTTGAACGATCCGCAATATCGCCAGTTGAAACAGAGGGTGAGCCTCCGTTACCATCTCCAGCCTCTCAATCAGGAGGAGACAAAAGAATTCATCGGCAAAAGGTTGAGGGTCGCAGGCGTCAGCGATCCCCATCTTTTCACCCCCAAAGCCTTGAAGGAGATTTACCGGTATTCAAAGGGAATCCCACGGCTGATCAATATCGTTTGCGATAATGCATTGTTAACTGGGTATGCGACCGACCATAAGGTCATCGGACCCAAAATCATCCTTGAGGTGATTGATCATCTGGAGGGGACCGGGAAGAAACGAAAGCGAAGACGATCCATCTTCTTTGCCACCGTATTGATGATTTTTCTCACCTTTGGGATCTCCTCCTATATTTTATGGAAAGAGTCTTTTCCGAGAGTGAAATGGGAGATTGGGGAACGGATCCAATCTCTCGGGAAAATGGCCGAAAAGGTTTACGAGGAGACCCTGGGAAAATATTTTAGATGAACGGAGAGGAGAAATGAGCAAAATATACAAGGCGTTGGAAAAAGCGGAAAAGGAAAGGGAGCGGGGGGGGCATTCCCCCCCCTCACCGGAGGGTCGGGAAGAAAGCAAAGGGGAATCTCATGAATTGAGGCCCGACGTCTCAAAGTTCGAGGCATGGGTTTCCGACCGGAGCCTTGTTTCCCTCTCGCAACCCGGATCCCTGGCTGCGGAACAATTCAGAAAACTGAGGACTTACCTTCTTCGGGAGAAAAGTTCGGAATTTCCCAAAACGGTCATGGTGACGAGCGCGACCAGTGCTGAAGGAAAAACATTTGTTTCAGCAAACCTTGCCGTGGGTATTGTCCAGGACCTTCATGCCCATGCCCTGATGGTGGACTGTGATATGCGCAGTCCTCAGCTTTCACGATGGTTTGGTTTGAATGAGGACAAAGGTCTCTCCGATTATCTCGCAGGAGATGGAAAGCTGGACGATCTATTGAAGAAGACCGGAGTGGAGAAATTGAGCATTCTTTCAGGAGGAGGCGTTCGGGATAACCCCACCGAATTAATTGCATCGAAGAAGATGGAGGCGCTGATCGATGAATTAAAAACACGGTATCGAGATCGGTATATCATCTTCGATTCCACCCCTCTCCTTGCCACCACCGAACCGGAGGTTTTGGCCAAGTTAGTCGATGGGATCATCATCGTCATCAAGGCCGGGGTGACCCTAAGAGAGACGGTCAAACAAGCCATCGCCTCATTGGAAAAAGATAAGATCATTGGATTTGTCCTGAATGGTTTAGAGTTTAAATCCTCAGGGCTCTCTTCACGTTATTTTGGATCGGACGGATATTATTACAAATATGGCTATGGTTACGGCAAAGGAAAGTCAAATGGTGAGAGCAGGTGGAAGAAAATCTTTCCTTTCGCTCGGAAAGGTGGGAGATGAGGAGCGCTGAACCGCAGCACGTGATTTCATAACTCATAACTCAAAATTAAATTAATAACTCATAACTCAAAACTATGAATCTCTGGTACGTCATCCAAACGAAACCCAAGAAAGAAGAAGAGGCGACCTCCTATCTCACCACGAAAGGAGTCGATATCTTCGGCCCTAAAATTGAAGCCTATTCCCTGAGGGCAGGAAAAATGGTGAGGGAGCTGAAGCCTCTTTTCCCGGGGTATCTCTTCGGGAAGATCAATCTGGAGCAGGACTATTCCCTGGTCAGATGGGGGAGGGGGGTTAAGAAAATCCTTGGTTTTGGTGGATATTCCATCCCCGTATCGGAAGAAGTGATTGAGATCATCAAGAATCGAGTGGACAGCAGTGGGGTCGTAAGAAAAACGACTCACTTTAAACCCAATGATTTGGTGAGAATCAAATCGGGTCCCTTAAAAGATCTGGTCGGAATCTTTGACCGGTGGGTGTCAGAAGGCGAACGGGTCAGGATCCTAATGAATCTGATTGGATACCAGCCGGCCATAGAAATACATTGCTCCATGCTCGAAAAAGTAGCTTAACAGTGTAACGCTTAACCTCAACCCACTAAAGTGGCCGAAAAAACTAAAAGGATGATATGTATCAATCGAATTGGATGAAATTCGAACTGGCGGGAGCCTATCCTTTGTCAGAAAAATGGCAAAGCGCAAAGAGCATTGTGCATCGCGACTATAGATGACAAGCAAATTTAGATTTCAAGATTTAAGGCTACCTCTAAAAATGTCATTCCTGCGAAACTTGTCCTCGACCTGATCGGGGAGCAGGAATCCACAAGTTTTAGATATTACTGGACTCCCGCCGAAGTTTACCCCGTACTTGTTACGGGGCGGGAGTGACAAATTGGGAATTATTAGAGGTTCCCTAAAGTGTTAACAAATATTTTCGGTTAAATTCTTGAAGAAAAGATTTTCACAGGCAGAGGCAATTGAAGAATTCGGTTTAAGGGCGATGGATTGGCGTTTCCAGGGCAG
>JASEHH010000309.1 GCA_030017685.1 Thermodesulfobacteriota bacterium
TATATCAAAACTCCCCCTCATAAGTCAATAATTAAGTTAGCGCTTATGCCCCTCAAGGGAGAGGGAGTATATTTTTGGAGTTTAAAGATTGGAAAAGATTGAAGCTTTCGAAGTCATTGAGCCTGGAATTTTGACGACCATTCAGGATTCCGGTCGTTTTGGTTATAGCCGGTTCGGAGTTCCTCCTTCCGGAGCCCTGGACCCCTTTTCCTTCAGGGTTACCAACCTGCTCGTCAAGAATCAGGGGAATGAAGCTTGTCTGGAAACTACCCTCATGGGGCTGAAGTTGAGGGCCCTTGGAGAGTTCATTATTGCCATCACCGGCGGGGACCTCTCGCCCAGCCTCAATGGCGAACCCCTTGAGATGTGGAGAACCCATCTTCTCATCGAGGGCGATGTCGTCACCTTTAAAAAAGTCCGCTCAGGATGTCGTGCCTATCTCTCTGCGAGTGGAGGATTCATTGTCCCTGAAGTGATGGGAAGCCGATCGACCTATCTCTCCGGAAAGTTCGGTGGCCTGGAGGGAAGACCCCTGAAAAAGGGAGATATTCTTTACAGACTTGATTCGCCATCCCCGCTCAACCGATTGGGGCTTCGATTTCCGGAAGAGTGGATCCCCCTCTTTGAAAAGGAGGCAAATCTCAGGGCGCTCCCCGGTCCCCAGGATCACCACTTCACAGAGAAAGGTTTCCGGACCTTCTCCACTTCAACCTATCAGGTCACTCCCAGTTGTGACCGAATGGGAGTTCGGCTCGATGGCCCAAAGATCGAGAGAAGAGCTGATGTGGAGGAATCGATCATCTCAGAAGGTTTTCTCTCTGGCGCCATCCAGGTCCCTGGCGATGGAAAGCCGATCATCATCCTGACTGAACTGGTCACTGGCGGCTATACGAAGATCGCCACTGTCATCTCCATTGATTTAACTAAGGTGGCACAAATGAAGCCAGGAGATCAGGTCCGGTTCAATCCCATCTCCATCGAGGAGGCCCACCAGCTTCTCAGAGAACAGGAAGAGCGCCTTCAGATTTTTAAAAATTCCATTCAGGGTAGTTAAGGATTGGAAGGGATCTCAAACTCATAGAAATGGGCATGCGAGCCAAAATAGATCTTTCTGCCCGAAATAGCCATGCCCGAAGTGATCGGTACAGGAGGCTTTGCCATAGGGAAGACTTGGTCTTTTCCCTGTTCGATGAAAAAGATCATTTCCTGAGTGAGTCCATAAAGTAATCCATCCGGCCCAATCTGAAGGGAGATTTCGACCGGCTTTTTTAATCCGAGATCAAAAGCTTTTATCACCTCTCTCTTCTCCGGATCGAAGACGAAAACCTTCTCATTATCTGTAGTCCCATAGAGAACGCCATCCGGAGTGGCGGCAAGGGAAAGAATCGTTCTTGCCTCTGGAACAGGGATGATCTCGAAGACCTTCTTCTCCTCTTTAGGTTCCCAGAGGATGAGTTTCGCCTCCTTTTCGATGGCCCGGGTTCCCCCTCCGCCCCGGATCGAACTTCCTCCGG
>JASEHH010000310.1 GCA_030017685.1 Thermodesulfobacteriota bacterium
ACTTGTCCTCGAAGGTATCAATCGGGGAACGGGAATCCAGAGAATTCTAACTATACAAAAATACTGGATTCCTGCTTGCGCAGGAATGACAGAAAATAGCCTTTTCAGACTTTTTACGAGACTATCAAGCATAATAATCCCCCCAATTTTCCTTGCTTGCCGGCAGGCAGGTTTTTATGAAAGAGGAAGTAGGGAGGGATTATAGGAGATGGAGATGCTTAAAAAAGATAACCTGAGTTCAAAACTGAGAGAGATTGTAGGGGAAGCCAATCTGATTCAAGATCCGGATAAGCTTAAGGCATGTGCTGTGGATGGTAAACGACCCAAAGCGATTCTCTCACCGGGAACGATCAATGAGGTCTCAAAAGTTGTTGCCTATGCCAGTGAGCGATCCCTGACCATTCTTCCCATGGGGAATGGGACGAAGATCGGGGTGGGCGGAATACCGAAAAAGATGGACCTCATCCTCTCCACTCTCCGTCTCAATCGAATAACGGATTGTGACTGTGATAATCTCACCCTCTCCGCAGAAAGCGGAATCACTCTTGGCGAGGTTCAGAAGAGATTGTCACAGGAAGGGAAGGGATATTTTCTTCCGCTTGATCCGCCCTTTACGGAGAAGGCGACGCTGGGCGGGATCATGGCGACCAATTCGAGCGGACCCAGGAGACTGCTTTACGGAACGGCGAGGGATTTGATCATTGGAACAAAGGCTGTCTTTCCCAATGGGGATATCGTTGCCTCAGGCGGAAAGACAGTGAAGAATGTTTCCGGCTATGATATGTGTAAACTTCTGATCGGTTCTTACGGGACGCTGGGAATCCTCTGTGAGATTACTTTTAAACTTCTACCCCTTCCGGAAAGAGTGGCAACCTTGCTCCTCCCTTTTGTCAGACTGGAGGAGGCGGTTCAATTTGGACGTGAAATCCTCCAGTCCCAATACCTTCCATCATCCATCGAGATCCTGAACGAAATGGCTCTGAAGAAGATAAATCCTCCGGTAGCCCAGCAGGGGAATTATCTTGTTGCCATCGGATTGGATGGTGTGGCTGAAAGCATTGAGCGACAGGTCTCGGAGATAGGGGAAAGGGCGAAGAAAAAAGGAGCCCTTGAAATAGCGGTTCTTGCTTCGGAAACCCACCCCTCCTTCTGGAAGGCGATACGAGACTTTTCAGAGGGAGGGGTGGAAGAGGGGGCAAATTTCATCTCCTTCAAATCCAACTTTTTAATCTCGAGATGCGAAGAGGTAATGGGCAGTTATGAAAAAATAGCCAAAGAATCCGGAGTCGATTGTGGACTCATCTGCCATTCTGGAAACGGGATACTTTACTCCTATGTCTTCGCCGGCAAAGACGTGCGATCCAAAAAAGAATCCTTGCTCAACCTCATCAGGGAGTTTTCCTCGGTCGCCGTCAAAAACGAAGGTCACCTCATCGTTGAATCGTGTCCTCCTGACATCAAAAAGAGGATCGATGTCTGGGGGGAACCCAGAGGCGAATACGAGATCATGC
>JASEHH010000121.1 GCA_030017685.1 Thermodesulfobacteriota bacterium
TCTGGGGCGCATTAGGCGTCATCGGACCCCGAAGGATGAATTACTCCAGAATCATTCCCCTGGTGGACTACTCGGCAAAGCTTCTGAGTGAGATTCTGGACACCTATTATCATTAGGAGGCTGTTGAAAAAGTCATTTTCCCAGGTTGCTCAAAAAGGGCCAGATGCAAGGCCCCCGAAATCCTGAGGAGTGAGGCGTACTTGGAGGTACGCCGCAACGACGAAGGGTGAGGGAAACGAAGCAGATGGCCATTTTTCAGTAACCTGTTAGATCGGAGCACTCATGATGGGTGAATCGGGAAAGAAAGAAATACCGGTCACATTGGAAGCAGATGGGGAGAAGTTATCGGAGGATCACTCTGAGCCAAAATCCCATAAATATAAGAAAAAGAAAGACGATAAAGACCACGAGGTTGAAGAGCTGAAAAAGAGACTCGAGGATAAGGAAGCCAGGAATGCAGGAAAAAATCTTTCTGACCACGAGGTCGAGGAGCTAAAAAAGAGACTCGAGGAGAAGGAAAAGGAGGCAAAAGATAACCTGGACCGGCTCTTGAGAATGGCCGCCGATTTCGAGAATTACAAAAAGAGGGCCGTCCGGGAAAAAGAAGACTGGACTAAATTTTCAAATGAGGACCTGATCAAATCGATCCTGCCTTTTATTGACAATCTCGAGAGAGCGGTGGATCATGCGGAAAAGGTGACAGATGCGGGCGTCCTAATCGAGGGGATCAAATTGACCCTTCAACAGATTCTCCAGACGCTGAATCGGTTCGGTCTCACCCCATTTGAATCCGTTGGCAAGCCCTTTGATCCTGCTCGCCATGAGGCGATGCTGGTCGTGGAAACGGACCTCCACGAACCGGATCAGGTGGTCGAGGAATTTCAAAAAGGATATCTCCTGAACGAACGGCTCATAAGGCCCGCAACCGTATCCGTGTCAAAGTTTCCATCGAAGGAAGCTCAGGTAACCGAATAATTTTTTCACTATGTGAAGAAGGGAGAATGACCATGGCTAAAACAATAGGAATCGATTTAGGAACAACCAACTCGGTTGTTGCGATCATGGAAGGAGGGGATCCGGTCGTCATCGCGAACCCCGAAGGGACCCGGACTACGCCTTCCGTCGTTGCTTTTACCGATAAGGGCGAAAGGGTGGTCGGCCAGATTGCCAAGCGTCAGGCCATTACCAATTCCGAAAACACCATCTTTTCCATCAAGCGACTGATGGGAAGGAAGTATAGCGATGCCGAAGTTCAAAAGGATGTCAAAATCCTTCCTTATAAGATCGTTGAAAACAAGAACAGCGATGCCTGGGTCAAGGCGAGGGAAAAGGAATATAGCCCGCCTGAGATCTCTGCTTTCATCCTTCAGAAGATGAAGGAGACGGCGGAAGCCTATCTCGGTGAGAAGGTAACCGATGCGGTGATTACCGTCCCGGCCTATTTTAACGATAGTCAGCGCCAGGCCACCAAGGACGCCGGAAGGATAGCCGGCCTCAATGTCGTCCGCATTATCAATGAGCCCACAGCCGCTTCCCTGGCTTATGGCCTGGATAAGAAGAAGGATGAGAAAATTGCGGTCTTCGACCTTGGCGGTGGAACTTTTGATATCTCCATCCTTGAGCTGGGAGAGGGTGTCTTTGAAGTGAAATCGACCAACGGGAATACCCATCTTGGCGGAGATGATTTTGACCAGCGCCTCATCGACTATCTGGCCGATGAATTCAGGAAGGACCAGGGAATCGACCTCCGAAAAGATCGAATGGCCCTCCAGAGATTAAAAGAGGCCGGGGAAAAGGCAAAGATTGAACTCTCCAATATGATGGAGACGGATATTAACCTCCCCTTCATCACCGCTGACGCTTCAGGACCGAAGCATCTCAATATGAAGTTGACCCGGGCCAAACTGGAAAAACTGACAGAGGATCTGATCGACAGCGTAGAAGGTCCTTGCCGGCAGGCCCTCGCCGATTCCGGGCTTTCACAAAGAGACATCGATGAAGTGATCCTCGTGGGCGGGATGACCCGAATGCCAAAGGTCCAGGATAAGGTGAGGCAGATCTTCGGGAAAGAACCCAATAAGAGCGTTAACCCGGATGAGGCAGTGGCCATCGGCGCCGCCATCCAGGCCGGAGTCTTGAAGGGTGAGGTGAAGGATGTGCTTCTGCTCGATGTCACCCCGCTTTCCCTCGGGATCGAAACGCTCGGTGGCGTCTCCACCAAACTGATCGAGCGAAACACCACCATCCCGACCAAAAAGAGCCAGATCTTCTCAACGGCATCCGATAATCAACCCGCGGTGACGATCCACGTGCTCCAGGGTGAAAGGGAGATGGCCGCCGATAACAAAACCCTTGGCCAGTTTGAACTTGTGGGCATTCCTCTTGCTCCGAGAGGCCTCCCTCAGGTTGAGGTGACCTTTGATATCGATGCCAATGGGATTGTTCATGTCTCGGCAAAAGACTTAGGGACAGGCAAAGAACAGTCCATCAAGATCACCGCATCGAGCGGCCTCCACGAGGACGAGATCAAAAAGATGGTCAGGGATGCCGAAGCCCATGCGGCAGACGACAAGAAGAGAAGAGAACTCGCAGAGGCTCGAAACCATCTCGATACCCTCATCTACACAACAGAGAAATCCATGAGGGAACATGGTGATAAGATCGATTCCTCGGACAAGCAGAATATCGAGGATGCCATTGCAAAGGCGAAAAAGGCGATGGAGTCAAACGATCTCAATATGATTAAATCCGCTCAGGAAGAACTGACCCGTTCCTCCCATAAACTGGCAGAGGCGATGTATGCCAAGGCCTCTCAAAAGGGAGCGGCAGACGCAGGTCCCGGAGCAGGGGCGCAGGAAGGTCCGCGTCAAAAGGCCCAGGAAGATGTGGTCGATGCCGACTACGAAGATGTAAAGGATAAAAAGTAACCTGTTTGAAGGAATCTTTTTTAAAAAGGGCGAGGGATTCTAACCTCGCCCTTTTTTTATGTAGTGTAGTGTCTCAGTAATATGTTTACATATCCCGTTCACCCTGAGCCTGTCGAAGGGTGAAACATTCCAATGGGTTCCGTTCATGGTTCGACAAGGCCTGTCCTGAGCGAACCGTTCGCCCCTTCGAGAGCCTCAGGGCGAACGGTGAGTCGAAGGGCTCACCACGAACGTATGTAAAGGAATTTCTGAGACACTACTGTAGCGTCCTCATTCACTGGGGACGATATTTGATTTTGCCCTATCAGGGTGTTAGTATCGGAATCAATTAGGGGAGATGAACATGTTCGGCTTTTTCGATAAATTAAAAAAGGGGCTTTCCAAAACCCATCAGGGGTTTGTTGAAAAGATCGACCGCCTCTTTCTCGGAAAGAAGGTAATCGATCAGGATCTTCTCGATGACCTGGAGGCGCTTCTCTTCGAAGCCGACTTAGGAGTGAAGACGACCACTCAACTGATCGAAGGCGTCCGTCAGGGCCTCAAAAGGGGTGACCTTCAGGATCCGGAGAGAGTTAAAGGGTTTATCAAACAGGAGATTCTCCAGATACTTCATTCGGGCGAAAAACCCCTCTCCATCGATTTCGCTAAAACAAAACCCTTTGTCTTTATGGTGGTCGGAGTCAATGGTGGGGGCAAGACGACGACGATCGGAAAGATTGCCCATCAATATTCATCCCAAGGGAAGAAGGTCCTGATCGGCGCCGCCGACACCTTCAGGGCGGCGGCGGTCGAACAGCTCGAGATCTGGGCAAATCGGGCCGGAGCGGACTTCATCAAACAATCCAAGGGATCCGATCCCTCGGCTGTGGCCTTCGATTCCATCCATGCGGCAAGAGCCAGGAATACGGATCTGGTCTTCATCGATACCGCGGGAAGGCTCCACACCAAAGTCAATCTGATGGAGGAGTTGAAGAAGGTGAAAAGAATCGTCGGGAGGGAATGCCCGGGAGCGCCTCACGAAATCCTCCTCGTTCTTGACGCCACGACAGGCCAGAATGCCATCTCTCAGGCCAAACTTTTCAACGAAGCCATCGGAGTCACAGGAATTGCATTGACGAAACTGGATGGAACAGCCAAAGGCGGGATCATCGTAGGAATTACGGAGGAGATGAAAATTCCAATCCGATATATCGGAGTGGGCGAAGCAATCGATGACCTCAAAGAATTCAACGCCTCCGACTTTGTTCAAGCCTTATTTTGAAGAATCATCAAAGTGACCTTTTTCTCCGAGAAATACATTCAAGCCCAATGGCGAAGCCTTAACATAATTCGGCTCGATTGCATCCAAAAATCGTTCTTCACCGCGCCAGAAGGGAAAATTCCCGATCCTTTTAGGTAAAGCAGCAGGCGCCTGTGGGATCAGCACTTCCCCAAATAAATCATCGGATACGCTACCACCCGACCAAAACTTAGACACATCTGAAGTCAGAGGCTCAGAAAAAAGGACCTCTTTCCCTTCATGGGAAAGACGAGGTTTATGCTTAGTTCTCCCGATGGTTGTTTTATCGCCAGTCTGGTCCAGAAGCCCGCCCAACTCCTCCCTGGTCATCCCGCGCAGTTTGAAGATCAGGAATGGATCACGGTCGAACTCTTCGCCCAGAAGGTAATAAACTGCAGCAATATGCTTGCAGGGATTTGACCAATCCGGGCAGGAGCAGTCTGTCTTCAGGTCTCTCAGCTTTTCAGGGAAGAGTGATAGTCCTTCACCTTTAAACGCCTTTTCTATATCCTCGGGCATCTGCCCAGCCAAGAGTTTTGCCAAAAAGATGGCCTGATGAGATAACGCTTTGGCAAGCTTCCGCCAATCAGTCGCTGACAGAGTCTTGATATGGATCTTGATATCATAGGGTTTGGACCGGGACCCCTGAACTTTTGCCTTAACTTCCCCCTTTTCGATCTCAATGGAGAGAACCTGGCCATTTCGGGCATAGGAACGACCCCTCCCCAATCTCGCTCCGATATTAAAGCTCTCCAGCACGGCGATCCAGCGTCTGGCCCACCAGCTCTCACAGAAACCGCCCCTCTTGGACTGCGCCTTAATCCCTCCCTTAACGGAACGGGGGATGGAAGGCCTGAAATAATCGTAGTATCCCCACCGTCTCATACTATTCTCCTACCGCTTCCTTTCTCAGGGCAAAGAGGTCTTTCAGCTCCGCGGTCGAAAGCTCGGTCAACCAGCTCTCGCCTGTTCCAATCACTCCCTCGGCGATCTCTTTTTTCCGCTCGATCATCTCATCGATTTTTTCCTCCAGCGTCCCTGCGCAAAGAAATTTGTGAACCTGGACGTTCTTCGTCTGACCGATCCGAAACGCCCGATCAGTCGCCTGGTTCTCCACTGCCGGATTCCACCAACGGTCAAAGTGAACGACACGGCTGGCCCGTGTCAGGTTCAAGCCGGTGCCACCCGCCTTAAGCGAGAGGATAAAGATATGAGGACCATCCTCGTCGCTCTGGAAGCGCTCAATCATGCGATCCCTTTTTTCCCTCGGAACAGCGCCATACAGAAAGAGCGCCTCCCGTCCGAATGTTTCCTGCAGGTGTCGCCGGAGGATCTCGCCCATCTCAGCAAACTGTGAAAAGACCAATGCCCGATCTCCCACCTCTATCATTTCCTCTATCATTTCAGTCAAACGAGTCAGCTTCCCTGATCGGCCAGGGATGGGGGAATGGTCACCCAAAAACTGCGCTGGATGGTTGCAAATCTGTTTGAGCTTCGATAGGGTGGCCAGGACCATGCCTTTGCGCTGGATCCCCTCAGTGGAATCAATGGTTTCAATGGTCTCTTTCACAACGGCTTCATAGAGAGATGCCTGCTCCTTGGTCAGTGTGCAAAAGACCTTCATCTCCATCTTTTCAGGAAGGTCGGCAATAACAGTCTTGTCGGTTTTGAGCCGCCGCAGGATGAATGGTCCGGTCAACCGTTTTAACTGCTCCACGGCTTCCGGGTCGCGGCCTGCCTGGATTGGAATAAAGAATCTCTTTTTGAACTCAGTCTGTGTGCCAAGGAAGTTAGGGTTAAGAAACTCCATAATCGACCAGAGATCGCCGACATTATTCTCCACAGGTGTGCCGGTGAGCGCGATGCGATAGTCTCCCTTAAAAGCCCGCGCCGCTTTCGACTGTTTAGTCTCTGGGTTCTTGATGTTCTGAGCCTCGTCGAGCACCACGCCTGCCCAGGGAACCTCCTTCAGGGTCTCGAAATCTCTGTGCACCAGCGCATAGCTGGAGATGACGATGGCCTGCTTCAAGGCGCTTTTCTTGAATTCTTTACCTTTCGCCCTCGCAATGCCGTGGTGCACCATGACAGGGAGTTCTGGCGTGAATCGGGAAGCCTCCTTCTGCCAGTTACTAACAACGGATGTGGGACAGACCAGAAGCGCCGGCCGTTTTGTGTTCAACTGCCAGTCCCTTTGAATGAGGGCCAGGGTCTGGATCGTTTTGCCCAGCCCCATATCGTCCGCCAGACATGCGCCCAAGCCCCACTGCCTGAGGAAACTCAGCCAAGAATAGCCACGCACCTGGTAGGGCCTCAGTGTTCCCTGGAAATCCTGCGGAGCTGTCAGTTCTTCAAAAGTGCGACGCCCTTCGAGCTGTGTTAAGAGGTTAGCAATCCAGCCTGTTGCTGTGATTCCCTCGAAAGTAACGTTGCTTAACATCTTTTTAGCGCCCAGGGCCATCTGGATGATCTCACGGACGGTGGCCTGGCTTTCGGCCTTCTTCTTCCAGAATTCGAGCGCCGCCTTGATCTCCTCGGCATTAATCTGCACCCACTGGCCACGTATCTTAATCAAGGGAGCTTTAAGCTTTACCAGGGCCTGTAGTTCCTCGAAAGAAAGCTTCTCCTTGCCA
Source organism: Thermodesulfobacteriota bacterium (assembly GCA_030017685.1). Taxonomy (GTDB): domain Bacteria; phylum Desulfobacterota; class BSN033; order BSN033; family UBA1163; genus RBG-16-49-23. The sequence goes on from JASEHH010000121.1 coordinate 6,837, forward strand.
AGGGCCAATTCCCAATCGAATTGAACTAATTGATCGAGCGAAAGTCCGCTGCTCCCTTGCATCTTTGGGGCCTTCACATTAGCCCGGGCAGTCAGGTGAAGCTTTGTCCCTTTGTGCGTCCACCACGCAGGCAGCATCATGCCAAACCCTGCCTGCTCTAAGGCCAATGCCTTTTCAGTGAGGAATTCATAAGCGCCGATGGCGTCGAGTTCATAACCTCCCGGCGTAGACGTCTTCAAGCTGGCCTCGATGCGAGGGCAGATCCCCAAGGCCTGGCCCAGGGACAATAATAGATGCTCGCGTGCGTTGAACCTGCCAATTGAAGAAAAGACACTCTTTAGCGCTGCCTGGTCTTTTGCACTCCATACATTTTCGGCGGTTATAAGCAGACTGGGATCATGAGCCGCCTGCAATAAATAGCGAACATACCAGGAGCTGATTGGCTCCTTGGCGGACAAACGATCTCCCATACAAGGTTTGTCGCTATTTCCATCCTCTTTGGGTTCCTCAAGGCGAAAACAGAGTCGGAACGGAGCAGCGGCTGAAAGGGATATTGGGCGTTGCCACTCCTGGACTTGAGCGGCAAGCCGGGCTAATTCCGCTGGGGCGCCTTCCATAACACCATCAGGCGAGCGCAGTTTATGAAGCCACTGATCATGAAGGCTGTTATAGGCACATGGTTTCTTTTTACGTTGACGTTCTGGCGGAGGGGCAGGTTTTAAACCTGCTCCTACCGGACTAATTGAAGAGCGAACGAGATGATCGACGGTCTCATCGATGAAACCAGAGAGCACAGAAATTGAAGATGGAGATGGAGATTGAGGCGCAGAGAGAGAAACGTCGCGTTGCTTCTCTTCACGAACCAGCGCTCGCGAGACTGCCGGCATGGTCTTAGCAAGCTTCGAAAGACGTTCAGCGTCAAGTCCTGAAAAGACCGCTTTCCATCGGGCCAAATAGATCCCATTATCTTCGTTCACCCCGTTAGAAATAATGCCCCGCTGCTCCCTCCGGGCCAGAGGCCCTCGTGGGCCGGCGGCTGAAGCGGGGTTAGATTTTAGAATAATTCCGGGTTCCGCCCCGTAGGGGGTTCCACCCCGGAGGGTAGGGTTTAACCCGCTGGGCCTGCGCGACAGCGCAGCGAGTGCCACGCTGGAATTTCTAACGGGGTTCACTCCGGGAAGAAACTGCTGCTTTGCCACAAGGGCTCCTGCGAAGCGCATGGCCGTCGTCCAGAATGTAAGATCTTTGCTGACAATGACGCCCGGCGCCAGCGTCTGTTTGCCCACGCAGGCACAGAGGAATTCCACCACTTGTTTCGTAGAAAGGCGAAATCCGGTGACGATCCAGGGAGCCAGGAGGGTTTCCCCATCGCCTTCAGGCGTATCGCCGATCAATGGGCTTGAGGGAACCGGTTGCCTGTCCACTGTGGGCAGATAGGCGATCATTGTCTCAGTGAACCTCTTGCTCTCTTTGAAACTGAGTCCGGCCTCTTTCAGAGTAGTGAACAGTTTGTCCGACCCGGGATCGTAGGGAAGAGGTTTCAAAAAAGAGGAGGCGGACCCAGAGTCATCCTTGCGACGCGCCTTTTTGTCTAAAGGAGCTTTCCGTTCTACAGGAATTTCCCCCCAGAGGAAGAATTGTCCCTCAAGAACCCCCGCATGCAAAACAATCATGATAAAATGGACTCCTGTTGATCTGAAGGGTT
>JASEHH010000311.1 GCA_030017685.1 Thermodesulfobacteriota bacterium
TTAACCTGAAACCTGCGTTACTTTCTGCAGGTACACCATACGGGAAACCTTAATGAATATGGCTTGGACGGCAAAACGGACCTTAAATAGTGATTACAATTTAACCCAACCTGTGGTATGGTTAAATTGTAATGCCAAAAACTCATACAAATATCGGCATTTCTTTTTCAAACACCGGGTTAACCCACTACGGCGGGTTATATCTTTTGCAGCAGTTTTTCCAAAGGATCAAGCTTCGTTCTGCTCTCACCCATACCGTTCGGTTCCAACAACTCAACAATCGATACTCTATCAGCGACTACATCCTCGCCATCCTTTATCCAATCATCCTTGGTTTGGGCAGGATCGAAACCAACATTCTTTTGCAACAGAACGGCGTCTTCCAATATTTGGCGAGCCTTCCAACATATCCCAATCCCACTACTCTGCGGCGGTTTCTGGAACGCTTCGGCTCCCGAGGTCTGACCGCCTTCCAAAACCTCCACGACCGATTCCGTGGCCATTTTCTGATGAAACCCGACCCCATCTCTTCTGTGATCTTCGATCTCGATACCAAAGTCCTGACCGTTTATGGCCAACAGCAGGGAGCCAAGATTGGCTTCAATCCCAAAAAGCGGGGACGTCCTTCCTATCAACCCCTTCTCTGTTTCGAGGGAAAGACAGGCGATATCTGGAAAGGGGTCTACCTCTCGGGGGATGTCCATCCAGCTCCTCACACAATCGAGATTCTGGAAAAAAGTATCTCGATGTTGCCTTCCGGCATCCGAGAGATTCGGGTAAGGGCCGATTCGGCCTTCTACGACCATACGATTGCCGAATATCTCCAAGAAGTCCCTGCCTTCTATGCTATTGTCGCCCGGATCACCAAGCCGATCCAACAATACTTTGGAGGTCTTTCTTACGAGGAAACCTCTCCTGGGCTTTGGCTCGCCGAGTTCGAATACAAACCGTGGCGGTGGAATACTCCCCAACGCTTCATCGTCGTGCGTCGCCTCATACCCGAAAAACCTTCCTGGCAACTTTCGCTTTTCAAGATGGCTGGATACACCTACCATGTGATTGTTACCAATCTCTCGTTGAAACCTCTCAATCTCTGGCGCTTCTACAACCAAAGAGCTACGGGAGAACTTATCATTCGGGAACTTCTCGAAGCCTATACCATAGGCAAAATTCCCACCCGAGACTGGGCCTCCAATCAGGCCTATTTTCACCTGGTCCTTTTTGCTTACAACTTGATCAACTGGTTCCAACGCCTCTGTTTACCGGACGATTGGCAACGACTCAATCTTCAGACCATCCGAAACCGCCTGCTTTTGGTACCAGCCCAATTGCTTCGTCCTCAAGGACGACCAACTTTAAGTTTGCCGAACAGTTATCCATACCCGAAGACATTTGTGGAGATTTCAAAAAAGATCAACAAACTCACTGATGAGACCATTTTTGGATTTTGAACAGCTATGAGTCATATGCTCGTTTTACTGAACAAAGTCACGCAGGATTCAGGTTAA
>JASEHH010000122.1 GCA_030017685.1 Thermodesulfobacteriota bacterium
ATTGCAGCGAACCGCTGATTCCGTGGCCGCTCGGTCAGCCATCGGCCATTCGAGCCCCAAACATCAGAATGATTCCGCCAAGAAAGGCAACAAACCATCGTTTAAAACGGTCAGACCCAAACCGTTTCTCCCACATCGATGGAACAAATTTGCCTTTAAACTCTCCGGAGAGCCTCGCCGCAATAAAAGCGCCGATGAGGATCCCAAGGACCTCCATCCACTGCCAGTCGATGATCGGTTTCTCTTTGACGAAATAGGGCATGGAGGCAACCCGCTCCGGGACAAAGAGGCTTTCGATCATCCCGATGGTCCGGACAAAGGTTGTTGAGACACCGAGATATTTCCCGGCAGTGAGAACCGCAAACCAGCTCACCATTCCGATCAGTGCCCCTGCAACATAGGGCGACCACTGAGACTTCTTGAAAATGTTCATATGAAGCGCCTCCTTTCATCCCATCACCATTCCCCTCTCCTCTGGGAGACTGTGTCGTAAAACCGTTCATGGTTCGACAGGGCCTGTCCTGAGCGAACTGTTCGTCCCTTCGAGAGCCTCAGGGCGAACGGTGAGTCGAAGGGCGGACGGCTATTTGCGACACAGCCTCTCATGGGAGAGGGATGGGGTGAGGGGTTATTTCTTAAAGACACCAAACAGTTTATCCATACCTGACTTTTCGAGTTTCGAGACCGCTTCGAGCTCCCCGGCGTCGAGCCATATCCCATCGCAACCCGAACATTTGTCCACCTTGATATTCTTGTAATCGATCTCAATCAACTGCATTCCACACTTCGGACATCTCATATGGTGGAGGTCCCTTAATCTTTTCTTTTCCTCTTCAATCAGTTTCTTTTGCTTTTCTTCTTCCATCTGTTTCCTTTTTTCGAATTCGATTCTCGCAAAATACTCTTCTTCCTGTTCGCTTGGCTTCTTCATCGTCTATCCTCCTTCTTTTCATGGTGTTTTGATTCGGGCTAAAATTTAATTTCAGAGTTTTTCAAACATAATAAATAACCCTTGGGCGATAGTCAATCTGAAAAATGAGACCCCTCATTTTTAAAATTATTTTTAGGGTGACACATTTCCATCAATGGATGTATAATGAATGACAAATGCAATCGGCACTTAAGAGGAGGTAGAAAAAGTGAATCTAACCCGTTTATTTAAGCCTAAAACCATGGCTGTGGTTGGTCTTTCTCTTATGAATGAAAGGCATCCTGCCAATGTCGTTTATAATAAGAACAACCTCCGTTTGGAAGCCAAAGCCTTTCCGGTCAATGATCGAGGAGGCGTTTACCATGGCGAAAAAGTTTATGTGAACGTCTCCGAGATTCCTGAAACGGTGGATCTGGCAGTGATTGCCACAAGAGCCCAAGCCGTTCCAAAGATTTTAGGCGATTGTATTCATGCCGGAGTTGGAAGCGCAGTGGTCATTTCCGGCGGGTTTGCCGAGATGGGAAATAACGAATTACAGGAACGTATGGTGGCCATGGCACGGGAGGCCGATTTTCCGTTTATCGGGCCAAATTGCCTTGGCATCTATTCTCCGCCTCATGTGGATACGTTTTTCATTCCAAGCGAGCGAATGGTCAGGCCGGAAAAGGGAAGAGTAGCGCTCATCAGTCAGAGTGGAGGCGTTTTGGTGGACCATATGGTCAAATTGGCAGGAGAGGGAGTCGGTCTTTCCAAGGCCGTAAGTATCGGGAACAAGGCATTGATACGGGAAATTGACCTTCTGGACTATTTTTCGAATGACCCGGAAACAGAGGTGATCGCATTCTATATTGAAGGGTTTGAAAGAAATGAAGGTCGCCAATTCGTGATCAAGGCGGGAGGATGTCCGAAACCTGTCATTGTGTTGAAGTCCGGGAAGACCCCAACAGGGGGCAAAGCGGTGTCCAGCCATTCGGCGGCCCTGGCTGGCGACTATGAGGTTTTCTCGTCGGTTCTTTCACAGTTTGGCATAGTGGAGGCTAAGGATGAATTTGAATTAATCCCTTTCTGTGAAGCCTTATGCTGTTACCAAAAACCGATCGGAGGAAGGGTTGGTATCATCACCGGAAGCGGAGGTCACGGAGCCCTTGCAGTGGATATCTGCCTCTCCCATGGTCTCGGGGTGCCTTCCATAGGGGACCAGGATCAACGGGATATTCGGGAGAAGGTTTCTACAAGAATTCAGTCGATTGCATCATTCGCCAATCCAGTCGACCTCACGGGAAGCGCTGTGGATGACGATTTTGTCGCAGCCGCAAATTCCCTCAGCCACAACGAAGAGATTGACTGTATTGTGGTCTTGCTTCTTCCTTATTTGCCCGGAATTACCTCGGACCTGGGAGCCCGATTGAGCCAGATCTACCGGCAGGCAGGCAAACCCATGATCGCCTATGTACCCCATGTTGAAAAATACCTGATGTTCGTCGAAGGATTTCAGTTGAACGGGATTCCTGTCGCCCATTCCATTGAAGAAGCAGTCCATATGGCAGAGGCATTGAGGAGGCACCAGCCATGTTAACCCGAGAGATGAGAGAGATTCTCCTGACTTCAAAAGAAACAGGCTGGGTTTTGGAACCTCAGGCAAAGCGTTTCTTTTCTTTAGCCGGATTGGAAGTCCCTCGATATTTCTTGGCGGGCCAGATTGAAGAGGCCGTCCGTTTTGCCAAAAGCATCGGTTACCCTGTTGTTGCCAAGGTTGTTTCTCCGAAAGTGATTCATAAGTCGGAAAAGAATGGGGTTGAAGTAGGCATTGGCAACGAGAGGCAACTGAAGGAGACTTTTGACCGGCTCAGCAAGATCGAAGGGTTTGCAGGAGTATTAATCGAGGAAATGGTTTCCGGTGTAGAGTTAATCATTGGCGCCAAAAATGATTTTCAGTTCGGTCCGGTGATTCTTTTGGGATTGGGAGGAACATGGGCTGAGATTTATAAGGATGTCGTTTTAAGAATGGCCCCTCTCATGCAGAAGGATATCGATTCGATGAAGAGATGTCTAAGGGCGCGTCCCCTTCTTGAAGGGTACAGGGGAGCCGAGCCTGTCGATTCGGAAAGATTGAATAAACTTCTTTTGACATTATCAGACCTGGTGATGAGCCTTGAGCATGATTTTGAATCGATCGATTTAAATCCTGTCATCTGTAATTCAAGCCGGTGTGTGATTGCGGACGCCAGGATCATGCTTAAAAAATAGAAGATAAGAATCAATTCATTGCCTCATCCCTTTTTCTGCGATTGTCGAATTTGCTGGAGGGGATGATGGAGAGGTTGAAACAATACTGAATCAAGTTCATTACAAAGCTCAGCATGACATTTTTTTACCATTTTCCCTACACGACACAGTCTCACAGGGGAGAGGGGATTTTTTAATTTTTTGATTTAGCCTTTTTCTTTAGTTCAATCCAGTCTTTCATCTGCTGGAGATTTTCAGTCAGGTTCCACCAGCCATTTTTAAAGGTGGCGTAATCAGGAGCTCCGGTCATGGCAGAGGCGTATTTGACGGAGTTCGCATAAAAGAGCCACTGCCTGATCCACCTCTGCTCGATCGCCTCGTCAAATGGGTTCTTCCCCTGAGGAAGCCCTTCTGCCAGGCCATGAGTCCATGCCTCGACGAGCAAAAGTGTAGAGGCGAGGGTCATGCCATCTACCTCTTTTATGGTGTTTTCAAGTTTTGTGAAGTGGCTATTTGTCCATGATGTTCCGTGACATTGGTTGCAAATCCCTGACATCAATCTTTTTCTTTTCGCCTGTTCTTTCTCATCAATCAGCCCCTCCCTTGACACCTCCCCTGTGAATGAAGCGGGAAGTGGAAGACCGTCCTTATTCTTCAGCACGGATGTGTCTCCATGCATTGGCTGGGGGTGGGAATAGATGAGTCCGAAGAGTCTAACCCATAATCTTGAGCCGAAATCATGGGTCCTTTCTGCCACCACTTTTCCATCCGGAGTGGTGATTAGACTGTTATGGCAGGTTGCACAGGTCGGGGTTTGAAAGTCTTTCCCGAGCTTCCATGGGACTCCATTGAAATTCCATTTTGAGTAATTAGAAAAGTAAATATTTCCGTGCTTGCTCTCTTTGTAGACATTCCAGGCGGGGACATCGGGTTCAAGGTGGCACTGGGAGCAGGTATAAGGTTTCCGGGCGACCTCGATGGAGAATTGGTGCCTGGGGTGACACGAGGTACAGGCGCCCATACTTCCGTCGGGGTTGATCCTTCCCACCCCCTGATTGGGCCAGTTGGTCAGCCTGGGCACCTCAATCTCTCCCATTGCAGTCTTAACCGTTTCCATGCCCGACACTTTAACCTCTGTGCCATGGCAACTGAAGCAGGTCTCCTTCCGGGTCAGGTCGGACACATTTTTCTGAACCACCTTCCCATCCTCAACGGCCTTTTTGCTGATTACGGTTTCAACCAATGTATGGTAAACAGGGTTTTTGATAAGGTTTCCCACTGCATGGGCTTTCTTGCTATCCGAGAACTGTTTCACTTCAACAGGATGACATGTGGCACAGTCACGAGGTGATACGATCACATTGATCTTAAACCCCATATGTTCAAAGTTATCTTTATGCTTCTCCGCATTCAAACTGTGGCATTCGTAACAACCCACCACAACCTTTTCCAGAGAAGCGGCCACCTTCTTGGCAGAGATCCTTCTGGCCCTCTCCGCCTTCTTCAATGCGGAAGAGGGCAGGGTCTTTGAATGGCGGCTCTTTAACCAGTCTTCAACGATTCCGGGAGTGTAAACCTTATGGCAATCGAGACAGGCCTTGGTCTCCTGGCTGATTGGGGGCGCTATCTCTTTTTTAGCGCTTCCCTGTGCGAAAAGAAGGACCGGGACCAATACGCTCACTAAAAGGATGAAAATGGTCAGGTTCTTCATCGTTCTTTTCTATACCTCCTTCTTCAGCTCTTCATAGACCTTCTTCACCTCTTCGACGGAGGATTCGTCTTCGAGGGTGGTGAGATCGCCAATACTGGCGTTGGTGGCGACCGCCTTCAAAATTCTTCTCATGATCTTTCCACTTCGTGTTTTTGGAAGTTTGGAAACAAAATAGATCTGTTCAGGAGAGGCAACCGGACCAATCGACTTTCGAATCAAATTCTTGAGTTCGGCCTTAATTTCAGGGGAAGGGGAGAAACCTTCTTTTAAGATCGCAAAGACCACAATCGCCTCTCCTTTGATCGGGTCCGGAATGCTTGCCACTCCTGCCTCGGCAACGGCGGGGTGAGAGACTACGGCATCTTCAATCTCCACTGTTCCGATTCTGTGGCCGGCAATCTTGAGCACTTCATCAGCCCTGCCCAGAATCCAGTAGTATCCATCCTTATCCCGGATGGCATAATCCCCTGTATAATAGATTCCTGGAAATTTTGACCAGTAACTTTGCTCATACCGTTTAGGATCTCCAAAAACTCCCAGCAACATTCCGGGCCAGGGAGCTTTGATCACCAGAAGGCCTCTCTCTTCAGGGGGCACGCTCTTTCCGTTTTCATCTACAACATCCGCTAAGACTCCTGGAAGAGGGAAGGTGGCTGACCCGGGTTTTAAAGGAGGGCATTCAATGGCAGGAGTGGGAGAAATCATGATTCCACCTGTCTCCGTCTGCCACCAGGTATCTACAACAGGGCACTTTTCTTTTCCGATATGCTTGTAATACCAGGCCCATGCCTCGGGATTGATGGGTTCTCCCACGCTTCCAAGAAGTTCGAGACTGCTCAAATCATGTTTCTCAATCTCCTTCTCTCCGTGCTTCATCAACATCCGGATGGCTGTGGGAGAGGTATAGAAGATGGTCACGCCATACTTTTCAATAATATCCCACCAGCGATCGATCGATGGATAGTCAGGAGCTCCCTCATAAAGAACGATTGCGGCCCCGTGCATCAGAGGAGCGTAGACAATCGAACTATGGCCTGTCACCCATCCCACATCCGCCGTGCACCAGTAAACCGATTCTTCTTTAATGTCGAAAACCCATTTGTAGGCGGAATGGTTGAAAGTGAGATAGCCTCCGGTTCCGTGGACAATGCCTTTTGGCTTTCCCGTTGTACCGGAGGTATAAAGGATGTAGAGGGGATGGAGAGAATCCATCGGATCTGGATTGACAAAGAGGCTGGCCTGGTCCATCAGCTCGTGAAGCCAGACATCCCTCCCCGGTCTCATCACCACGGGGATGTTCGCTCTTCTGACAACCAGAAGGTTCTCGACGGAAGGGGTCATTTCCAGCGCCTCATCAGCGATACGTTTGAGGGCTATGGGTTTTCCCCGTCTGAAGCCTGCATCGGCTGTGATTAATAACTTAGCCCCTGTATCGTTAACCCGGTCAGCAAGGGCCTGAGCGCTGAAGCCTGAAAAGATGACCGTATGGGTTGCGCCGATCCTGGCGCAGGCAAGCATGGCAATAGGAAGTTCTGGAATCATGGGTAGGTAGAGGGCAACCCGATCCCCTTTCTTAATGCCAAGATTCTTGAGGATGGAGGCGAATTTGTTCACTTCACGGTAAAGGGTGGAATAGCTCAGAACACGCGTATCCCCGGGCTCGCCTTCCCAGTAAATGGCCACCTTGCTTCTTCGCCAGGTTTTAACATGTCGGTCCACACAGAGGTACGAGGCATTGAGTTCTCCTCCCACAAACCATTTCGCATAAGGGGGTTGCCAATCGAGGACTTTGTCCCAGGTTTTAAACCAATCCAGTTTCCGTGCCTCTTCCACCCAGAAACCCTCAGGGTCTTTTATGGAACGATTGTAAACTTCGAGATATCTCTTGAAGGGCCAGTAAGTGGAAGTAAAAGAGAGAGGCGTTTGGACCATTTCATTCTCCTTTTAAATTGGATTGGCGTTTAGAGCCGAGACCTTGACATCAATCTGAGAAACAAATTAAATTTATCACAAGTTTTGAGTGAAGGAAAGATGATAATTGTTTCTGCCATTCTCCTTGGAGCAGGGGAGTCTAAACGGATGGGAAGGGATAAGCTCTTTCTTCCTTGGGGAAAGGAGACGATCTTTGAACACTGTCTCCAAAGCCTTCTTTGTTCCAGGGTAAACGAGGTGGTCGTTGTTGTCAATTCCCGAATGAAAGAGATGGCAGAACGTTTAAAGAAAAAGAAGATTAAGGTGATCATCAACCCTGATTACAGAAAAGGGATGAGCGGTTCCATCCGGTATGGGATGAAAGCCATAGACTCGCAAAGCGACGGAATCCTCATCGCACTTGGGGATCAACCATTTCTAAAGAGACGGACCATTGATGCTTTAATCGGGGCTTTTAGAAGAGGGGAAGGGGAGATCATTGTCCCGTCGTTCAGGGGGAGGAGAGGGCATCCGGTCATCTTTCATCGAAAATACGAAGAAGAACTGTTAAGATTGAGAGGGGATGCGGGAGGGAAAACCATCATGATGAAGCATCCCGAGGACGTTCGTATTATTCCAGTCAAATCAGAAGGGGTCATCAGAGACATTGATACGTGGGGAGATTATAGAAAAGTGTTAAGAAAGTAGAGTTAAGGCTACCTCTAAAAATGTCATTCCTGCGAAAGCAGGAATCCATAAGTTTTTGACATTACTGGACTCCCGCCGGAGTTTGTCCCGTACTTGTTACGGGGCGGGAGTGACAAATTGGGCATTATTAGAGGTTCCCTTAAGAGTTTAGAATTACAAAAAGAGTAAGGAGCTTTAAATGAAATCGAACAAAAAAATGTCGGAGATTATTGTCTTAATCCGGGGGGCAGGGGAGATGGCCAGTGGTGTCGCCCATCGACTTCACCAATCCCATTTCAAACTTTGCATGACTGAAGTTTCTTATCCTCTCGCCGTGAGAAGGGAGGTCTCATTCTGTGAGGCTGTTTACGAAGGAGAGAAGGAGGTAGAGGGGGTACGGGCAAAACTTGTCCCCGGACACAAGGAGATCGAATCAGGATGGAAAGAGGGATACATCCCTATTCTTATCGATCCCGAGAGTAAAAGGACGAGGGATTTTTTAAAACCCGATGTCCTCATCGATGCTATCATGGCGAAGAAGAACCTGGGAACCAGAATTGATGATGCGACTCTGGTCATCGGCCTTGGCCCAGGTTTTACCGCAGGAAATGATGTCCACATCGTGATCGAAACAAACCGCGGTCATTCCCTAGGGAAGATGATTCTAAACGGCACGGCAGAACCTGACACGGGTATTCCGGGCGAGGTAGGGGGATATACCGTCGAGCGACTCCTTCGAACGATGAAGAAGGGAATCTTCCGTCCACAAAAAACGATCGGTGAAAAAGTGACCAGAGGTTCAGTGGTTGCGGTGGTCGATGATTATCCTGTCATTTCCCAGATCAGCGGCGTGATCAGAGGACTCCTTCGCGAAGGGATCGAAGTGAAGAAGGGGATGAAGGTTGGTGATATTGACCCAAGAGGGAAGAGAGAACACTGCTTCACCATCTCAGAGAAGGCACGGGCGATTGGCGGCGGAGTCCTGGAGGCGATTCTTTATTGGTTTAATAAATGAGTAACGTTCAAAAGGTGAGGCATAAATGTTTTGACAAGAGCACGATCTCCTTCT
>JASEHH010000123.1 GCA_030017685.1 Thermodesulfobacteriota bacterium
CGGGCCCTGAACCTAGCATGGTACAGGGCGGGCCTCGTTACCCTTACCGTTAGACTTTTATTTCTAAATAATCAATACGAATCCAATAGGTCTTCTTTGGGAATTTCCGGGGGAATCTCGACCTTTAGCCACTCCTTCTTCGCCCGCTTAGCAGCAGCCATGCCGGCCTTCAGGGCATCCCGATTCAACTTCTCTGTCCCCTTGGGTACTCGTGCCAGAACTGCTGACTCTATTGCTTTCGACGAAACGATGGGGGTCAGTTGAGACAGGGCGCCGAGAGCCACGATATTGGCCACCATTTCTCTTTTAAATTTCTCTCTCGCGATTCGGGTAAAAGGAATCTGAAAGGCCCTCGGTTGAGGAACCTGTGTGACAAAGGTCGAATCGACGATGAGGAACCCCTCCGGTTTGAGGTCCGGGAAAAAATCATCGCACGATTTCTGGTTCATCACTAAAAGAAGATCGGGCTTCATCGCTTTGGGGTAGTCGATCTCCTCTTCACTGACGATCACTTCGGATTTGCTCGATCCCCCTCTTGCTTCCGGGCCATAGCTCTGAGTCTGGGCGACGAATTGGTGATCGTAAATCCCGATCGCCTCGGCCAGGATGATCCCCATCAGGATGATTCCCTGGCCTCCTGATCCTCCCAGACGAATTTCATACCGATCAGCCATTATCTCAACCCCATTTCAGATTTCATAACCCCTCCTCTCCTCCCCTTAACTTAAGGGGAGGAGAGGAGGGGTTACCTCAATTTGCAATTCAATATTTGCAGTTAAAGCTCTTTTCCCTTACCCTATCCCCCCATCCCCGCATCTCATCATCTCCCCATCTCCCTATCACCTTATCTCCCCACTGCTTCTTTGGCCCGTTCCTGAATTTTTTCGTATTCATCCTGATAGACCGGAAGTTCCTTGTCGACCAGCACGCCGATCACGATCTTATCCTTCAGTTCCTCCGGTTTCATCTTGGCCGCCTTCTCCGCGGTGACGGCCTGATCTCTCTGCTGTTCCATCATCTCGACAGCCGTTCCCAGACGGTTCTGCCTGCCATACTGGGTATGGCAATGGGAAATGATCTCCACCACTGAAAATCCCTGCTTTAGAAATGCCTTCTCCATCAGGCTGTCCAGGAGCCTTGCATGATAAACAGTCCCTCTGCCCACGAAGGCTGCCCCTGCCGTGACCGCCAGCTCAGAGATATTGAAGGATTGTTCGATATTGGAATAGACGGTGGTCGTGGACCTCATTCCGTATGGGGTGGTGGGAGAATTCTGTCCGCCTGTCATTCCGTAGATATTGTTGTTCAGGATGAGTGCTGTCATGTCAATGTTTCGCCGGGCCGCATGGATGAAATGGTTCCCGCCGATGGCCACCGCATCTCCATCGCCCATGATGACAATTACCTTCAGGCTGGGCTTGGCCAGCTTGATCCCTGTGGCAAAGGTGATGGCCCGACCATGTGTGGTGTGAAGGGTGTTGAAATCGACATAAACCGGAAGCCTCCCGGAACATCCGATGCCCGAGACCAGAACGATCTCATCCTTCCCATATCCAATCCGGTCAATGGCCCGGATGAGGGCGCCTAACATGATGCCGATCCCGCAGCCCGGGCACCAGACGTTAGGAAACTTTTTGTCATGCCGAAGGTATTTGTGAATCAATTTGGTGATCTCCGACATCAGGATACCTCCAAGTACTAATCAATGCAAAATGATCAATGAAAATTTAACAATGCAAAATAAAACCAAAAGCTTTTTCTCTTGAATTCTTTAACATTGTTAACCCACCAGTTGCAAAAAACGATATCGAAAACCGGGCGGGGGTGCTGTAAAAGCCTTGCGGCGGCACCTTTGGAAGTCGGCTACATGCGTTTTTAGGCAAAACTGGGAATTCACTTAAAGTGAAATCCTACTTAACCCTCCCTTTTCTAAAAATCCGCAATTGCAAGGGTTTGGAAGCACCCCCGTCCGGGTTTCGATATTGCAACATCTGGGTTAATTGACCATTGCCCATTGCTCATTTTTCAATGATCTTTATGACACGACTTCCTGGATTCGATTCAATATCTCCATCGGAGTGATGATTGTCCCATCCACTTTGTTGAGGGTGACGACTCTCGCGACTCCCCGGTTCACCCGCTTCACCTCCCGGGAGATCTGGCCCATATTCATTTCGGGAACGATCAGGATCTTCGAGGTCTGGAGAGCCTTCTCCACGGCTGTTCTCATAAAAGGCCAGAGCGTAGACAATTTGAGGAGCCCGACCTTCAGCCCCTTCTCCCTGGCTTCGATCACCGCCCTCTTTGCAGAGCGGGCCACACATCCGTAGGCGACGATCGTGATTTCAGCATCTTCCGTCTTGAAAAATTCGGCTATCTGAATTTCTGAGAAATGGGAGCTGATCTTGCGATGAAGCCTGGAGATGAAAGGGCCGATCTCATCCGGCCTCGATGTGGGAAAACCCCGCACGTCATGGGTCAGGCCGGTCACATGATAACGGTACCCTTCCCCGAAATTGGCCATGGGGGAGACACCGCTGGGCGTATCTTCGTAGGGGATATACCATTCGGGGGGCATAGTGGGCTTGACCCGGTTAAAGATTTCGATCTTCTCCTCATCGTCCAGCACCATCTTCTCCCGCATATGGCCGACCACCTCATCGATTAAAAGGATGACGGGGGTCCGAAACTTCTCTGAAAGGTTAAAGGCCTGGATGGTCATGTCATAACATTCCCTGACTGTAGAGGCGGACAGCACGATGATGGGATGATCGCCATGGGTTCCCCACCGTGCCTGCATCACATCGCCCTGTGCCGGGAAGGTGGGGAGTCCCGTGCTGGGGCCTCCTCGCATCACATTGACGATGACACAGGGGACCTCCGCGATAATGGCCAGCCCCAGATTTTCCTGCATCAGTGAAAATCCCGGGCCACTCGTTGCCGTCATGGACTTCACCCCTGTGAGGGAGGCGCCGATGACCGCACCGAGGCTCGCGATCTCATCCTCCATCTGGATGAAAGTTCCATCGGTCTTGGGCAATCGAACCGATAACACCTCGGAGATCTCCGTGGCTGGAGTGATGGGATAGCCCGCAAAAAAACGGCAACCTGCCCGCAGGGCTCCCTCTGCCACGGCCTCATTGCCCTGAAGCAACAATTCTTTCCGGTGAGATTTCTTCTTCTCCCTTTGGTTCTGTCTCTTCACCTTTGACCTCGGCTCTCTTCTTCTCTTTGGCTTTTGTCTCGACGGTAATGGCGAAATCAGGACACCGAACCTCGCACCATCCGCAGTTGGTACATTTATCAATATCCTTCACATAGGGATAACCCGCCTCATCTTTGGCCAGGACCCCTGTGGGACAGAAAGCGATACAGATCCCACAGGCCTTGCACCAGGCCTTAAAGATATCGATCCTGGGTGGTTCCTTCATCTTCTTTGGTTCTGCCATGACTCCCTCTTCATTGGGGACAGATTAAAACCCTGTTTTCAATCCATTTCCGTAACATATTTAAACTGAAATCAAAAGGATTGTCAAAGGTTTTCGATCAGGGTTTTTTTCGATGTCAATTTTTTTTATGTGAAAATTTTTTTATGTGAAAATTTTTTTATTGACAGGAAATGACGGGTTTAATATACTTGCCACCGCACCAAAGAGCCATTCGCCCATTTACCTTAATCCATCATGAAAGGAGCCGGCTATGATTTCTTTGAATGTCAATGGCAAGAAGTACAAGGTTGATGTTCCAGATGATGTCATGTTGCTATGGGTCTTACGCGACCACCTAAAACTCACGGGCACCAAGTACAGTTGTGGAATCGGAGAATGTGGCTCTTGCACCGTCCATATCAATGGCAAGGCAGAGAGGTCGTGCACGATTTCGGTTGGCCAGGTCAAGGGGAAAAAGATAACAACCATCGAAGGGCTGCCTGACAGCCATCCGGTAAAGAAGGCATGGGTACAGGAACAGGTTCCACAATGTGGTTACTGTCAGCCCGGGGTAATCATGCAGGTGGCTGCCCTCATCTCACAGAAGCCCGCACCAACCGCAGATCAAATCATCAGCAAAATGGATGATGTGATCTGCCGGTGCGGAACCTATCTGCGCATAAAGAAGGGTATCCAAACCGCTGTTCAGTTGACAAGAAGGGAGGTGAAGAAATAATGAACACGACAATTTCACGTCGCTCTTTCTTAAAGATCACTGGTCTCACCATTGCTGTTTCCGTCACCCCCTTTGGACATACTATTCTCAATGCCTCCGAAAAGAAAGACCTCAAGACCTTCAACCCAAATGTGTGGCTCCATATCACCTCCGACAACAAGATCACCATTTACATAGGCAATTCCGAAATGGGGCAGGGAGTCCTGACGGCCCAATCCATGATCATTGCCGATGAGCTTGAAGCGGACTGGAAGCAGATCAAAATCAAACAGGCCCCGGCCGCCGATGCATTAAAAAGTCCTATTTTGGGCGCTCAAATCACGGTGGGGAGCGCCAGCATGAGAGGGTTCTATGAACCGCTGCGTAAAGCAGGGGCAGCCGGCCGGACCATGCTTATCAAAGCAGCAGCCGAGACCTGGAATGTTCCCGAAAGCGAATGCATAGCCGAGCTGGGGACCGTGAAGCATGAAAAGAGTAAGCGCAGCCTCACGTATGGCCAACTCTGCGAAAAGGCGGCCAAGCTCCAGGTTCCCCAGGACCCGCTCCTCAAAAAGGAAAGTGAGTTCAGATATATGGGCAAACCCATGCCCCGTGTAGACGTCCCGGAAAAGGTGAGAGGCAAGGCAGTCTATGGCCTCGATGTCAACGATGGGAACGTTAAGGAACTGAAGGGAATGCTTTATGCGATTATTGCAAGGCCTCCCGCATACGGTGCGAAGCCCCAATCCTTCGACCAGAAAGCAGCCGAGCAGGTGAAAGATGTGGTCAAGGTCATGCAGATCCCTATGGGGATTGCCGTGTGCGCCACATCCACTGACGCCGCCTTGAAAGGCAAGGATGCCCTTAAGGTGCAGTGGGACAAGGGAACCCACCCGGATATGGACAATGCCTATATTGAAAAACTGATGATGGCGGATCTGGACAAGCAGGGGGCTAAAGTCCATGAGGTTGGGGATGCCAGGAAGGCTCTCAGCGAGGCTGCGAAAAAAGTGGAAGCCACCTATTTTGTCCCATGCGTTGCCCATGCCACCATGGAACCCATGAACACAACCGCCTATGTGCAAGAGGACCGCTGCGATATTTGGTCTCCAAACCAGAATCAGACGGCCTGCAAGGGTATGGCCGCAGGTATAACGAAGTTGCCGCCGGAGAAGGTCCATATCCATACCACTTTCATTGGGTGCGGGCTGGGAAGGCGGGCGTTCACGGATTTCGTGCCTGAGGCAGTGATCATTTCAAAGACCCTCGGGAAACCGGTCAAGGTTATGTGGACAAGGGAGGATGATATCAGACATGACAGGTTTCGCGCTCCGATGGCTCACCGAGTTCAGGGTGGCCTTGACGCCCAGGGTGAGCTGATCGGCTGGTCCCACAAGACCTCCGCTGTCTCGATCATGAAGCCTGTCAATCCCAAGGCCATCAAAGACGGAGTCGATTATTATTGCCTGTGGGGCCTCTGGGATGTGCCGGATTCTCCGCACTGGAACACCAGGATTCAGTATGAGGTACCAAACCTCTACATCGAATTCCTCATGGCCGATCTTCCCATCCTCTGTTGGCCCTGGCGTGCAGTCCAGAATGGGCCCAATGCATTTGCCATTGAATGCTTCATGGATGAGCTTGCCCACGCCGCAGGAAAGGATCCCCTCGAGTTTCGTTTACAAAATTTAAAGAATAACAAACGGGCCACTCGTGTACTCCAGACTGTAGCGGAGAAGGCAGGGTGGGGCAAACCCATTCCAAAGGGCCAGGGCCGGGGTATTGCACAGCATGCTTGCTTTGGAACCTGGGCTGCTCAAGTGGTAGATCTCTCTGTGGACAAAAACACCGGTAAGATAAAGGTGCATCGCGTGGTGGCGGCCGTGGATTGCGGGCCGGTGATCAATCCCGGACCTCTTGTGGAGCAAATAGAGGGGGGGGTCATCCTCGCCATCAGCACCGCCCTGAAGGAAGAGGTGAAGTTTGCTAACGGCGGGGTGGCGTCAGTGAATTTCGACGATTACCCCATCCTCCGGATGAGCGAAGTGCCTGAAATCGAGGTTCACATAGTGAAAAGTACCGATAAGATCGGCGGTATCGGGGAGCTTGGCGTTCCGCCCCTGGCGCCTGCCGTAGCGAACGCCTTCTTCAATGCTACCGGTGTCCGGATAAGGCGTATTCCCCTCACCCCGAAGACGGTGATGGATGCGATGAAAAAAACATGAAACCCTGAGAGTGTGGGTAAGGTGAATGTTAATAGGTGACATCATCTCAAAAAGAGGGTGTCACCTTTTTTTTAGTCAAAGGTTTTCGATAAGGGCTGAAGCAAATTCAGAGCACTTGACTTTCCTGACCTTCTTCATCTGCCGGGCCAGATCGTAGGTGACGATTTTCTTTGAGATGGTCTGCTCCAACGCTTTCACAATGGCCTCCCCTGCTTCCTTCCAACCAAGATAATCGAACATCATCGCTCCGGAAAGAATTAAGGAGGAAGGATTGATCACGTCCTGGTCCGCATATTTAGGCGCACTTCCGTGAGTGGCCTCAAAGACAGCGGCCTGGTCTCCGATATTGGCTCCGGGCGCCATGCCCATGCCTCCCACCTGGGCGGCCAGTGCATCGGACATATAGTCTCCATTCAGATTTGGCATGGCCAGGACATCATACTCCTCAGGCCTCAACAGGACCTGCTGAAACATTGCATCCGCAATCCGGTCTTTGAGAACGATCTTCTTTGCAGGGACATTCCCTTCCGTAATTTCGTTTTCCAATTCGATCCTGTCTCCAAATTCTTCTTTTGCCAATTCATAACCCCAGTCCCTGAAGGCTCCCTCTGTAAATTTCATGATGTTCCCTTTATGGACCAGTGTGACACTCTTGCGGCGATGTGAGAGCGTGTACTGAATGGCCTTTCGAACAAGCCGCTTCGTTCCAAAACGACTGATGGGTTTGATTCCGATTCCAGAATCCTCCCGGATCTTCTTTCCCAATTCCTTCTCAAGAAAATCCCGCAACCGCAACGCTTCGGGAGACCCTTCTTTCCATTCGATCCCTGAATAGACATCCTCGATGTTCTCGCGGAAGACGACCATATCCACCTTTTCCGGATGTTTTAGCGGGCTGGGAGTGCCGGGGATATACTTCACAGGCCGGATGCAGGCATAGAGGTCGAGCCTCTGCCTCAGCAGGACATTGATGCTTCGAATCCCTCCACCCACCGGAGTGGTCAGGGGACCTTTAATGCCAATTTGATATTCCCGGATGGCTTCGATCGTCTCCTCCGGAGCCCACTCCTTCGTTAATTGAAAAGCCTTCTCTCCGGCATAAACCTCGAGCCAGTGAACTTTCCTCTTTCCTCCGTAACACTTCTCCACAGCTGCATCGAAGACACGAACAGAAGCCCTCCAGATATCCGGCCCCACCCCATCGCCCTCGATATAGGGAATGATGGGGTGATCAGGGACATTTAGTTTTCCGTCGGTGTAATCAATTTTTTCTCCAGGCATAAAGGTTTGGTCTCCCTCCGTTACCTATCAGCTATAAGCTATGTAGGGCAAGGCCCTGCCGCAGGAGCCTTGCATGCCTGCCACAGGCAGGCATTATAAGCAACTCTAAAGGGTTGCCCTACGATTAAATTTATTTAAATCGCTCAATGTAGGTAGACATTATTCGCTCTTATGATTATATCTCCCAAAAACCAACGCGGTGCAATTGCCTCCAAAAGCGAACGAGTTGGAGAGCACGACCTTTACTTCTTTTTCCCTTGACTTCTCCGGGACGTAATCGAGATCACAATCCTCATCACCCTCCCGGTGATGAAGGGTGGGAGGAATGAAATTATAAACGATGGAGAGAACCGATGCCACTGCTTCGATGGCGCCTGCCGATCCCAGGCAATGCCCCACCATCGACTTGATAGAACTGACAGGAATGGCATAGGCTCTCTCTCCAAATGCCTTTTTGATGGCCATTGTCTCAACCTTATCGTTCAGGGGTGTGCCCGTTCCATGGGCATTGATATGATCGACCTGATCAACGGAAATACCACCTTCTTCCATAGCCTCTTTCATCACTCGAGCCTCAACAAATCCATTGGGTTCAGGAGCGGTAATATGATAGGCCTCGCCGCCAATGCCATAACCCAAAAATTCGGCAAGGATCTTGGCCCCCCTTTTCATCGCCCCCTCAAGACCTTCCAAGATTAAGATGGCCGCTCCTTCACCCAGGGACATCCCGGCCCTTTTCCGATCGAAAGGCTTACAGGGAGAAGGATCCATCGCCT
>JASEHH010000124.1 GCA_030017685.1 Thermodesulfobacteriota bacterium
GACAATTATATCAAAACTCCCCCTCATAAGTCAATAATTAAGTTAGCGCTTATGCTCTTGACGGGAGAGGGGAGGGGTGAGGGTGTCATAACGCCAATTGGGTACCCCCTCCCCTCCATCCCCTCCCGCCAAGGGAGGGGAAGTTATTAGGTTTGATCTTTCAAATATCTATTTTTGGAAATTCTTATCGTCTTGACAAGGGAAGGGAGTTTAGATAGATTTGTATTTAATACGAGCTTGAAGGAGCCGAATATGGGAAATAAACCCTATGTTCTCTGGTTTGATGAAGTTGGACTTAATGATCTTCCCCTCGTGGGCGGGAAGAATGCCTCGCTAGGAGAGATGCGACGGGAGCTGACCAGACTTGGTGTAAGCATCCCCAATGGGTTTGCGGTGACGGTCCATGCCTACCACGATTTTTTAGACGAGGGAACGGTACAAGAATGGCAATATATTATGAAGAAACCGGGCGTGAGGGAAAACATCCGGGACATTCTCGCTGATCTCGATGTGGATAATATGGAGAACCTTTCCGAGAGAGGGAGCCGGGTCCGGAGACTCATCTATAGCCTCGAGTTTCCAAGAGGGGTTGTCGAAGAGATCATCAAGGCCTACCGGAAGTTATGCAAAGAGTATGGAGAGGATACAGATGTAGCGGTCCGGAGCAGCGCCACAGCCGAAGATTTACCCACTGCGAGTTTTGCAGGCCAGCAGGAAACTTATCTTAATATTCGCGGGGAATACGCCCTGATTCAAGCCTGTAAACGATGTTTTGCCTCCCTTTTTACCAACCGGGCCATCTCGTACAGGACCCATAGGGGGTTTGACCATTTTCAGGTTGCCCTCTCCATCGGGATACAGAAGATGGTGCGATCCGACAGAGCCTGCTCCGGGGTGATGTTTACAATGGATACTGAATCGGGGTTTCCCCATGTGGTCTATATCACCGGTTCCTATGGACTGGGAGAGAATATTGTTCAGGGAGTGATCAATCCCGATGAGTTCTATGTCTTCAAACCCTGCCTCTCCCAGAATTACAAACCTATTATTCAGAAGACCCTCGGAACCAAGGAGATCAAGATGGTTTATGCCATGGAAGGAGAGGGTTCGACAAAGAATATCCCGGTCTCGTTGCAGGAGAAATCAAAATTCATCCTCGAGGAAGAAGAGATCATCCGGCTTGCCCAATGGGGCGTGATCATCGAAGAACATTATTCAAAGAGAGCGGGTAACTACACGCCCATGGATATCGAATGGGCAAAGGACGGCATCACACAACAGCTCTTCGTCCTTCAGGCGAGGCCTGAGACGGTAAAATCCCAACGCAATATGAATGTCCTGGAGACCTATGTATTGAAAGAGAAGGGGAGGGTCCTGGCTCAGGGGAGAAGCGTCGGAGAGAAGATCGGCGCAGGACCCGTCCATGTCCTCTCCAGTTCAAAGGAGATCGATCAGTTCAAAAAGGGCGAGGTGCTGGTAACCCAGATGACCGATCCGGACTGGGAACCTATTATGAAGATCGCCGCGGGCATTGTCACGGACCGGGGAGGCCGGACCTGCCATGCGGCCATCATCAGCCGGGAACTGGGCATTCCCTGTGTGGTGGGAACCGTAAACGGGAGTGAGAGTCTTGGAGATTACCGGAGCGCCACGGTCTGCTGTGCTGAAGGGGAGACCGGTTTGGTCTATGAGGGGATCCTCGACTATGAAGTGAAACGCTTCGACATGGAACATCTGGAGAAGCCCCACACCAGGATTATGATGAATGTGGGGAATCCGGATAATGCTTTCCATCTCTCCTTCATCCCCAATGATGGGGTTGGCTTGGCGCGACTGGAATTCATCATCAACAATGTCATCCGTATCCATCCCATGGCTCTTGTCCAATTCGATTCATTGAACGATGATCATGTCAGAAGGGAGATCGAGCAGTTGACCGTGGGTTACGAGGATAAGAAGGTTTTCTTCATCGACCGGCTGGCACAGGGGGTGGCCAAAATTGCTTCGGCCTTCTATCCCAGGGATGTGATCGTCCGGATGAGCGATTTCAAGACGAACGAGTACGCCAATCTCATCGGAGGGAGCCGGTTCGAGCCCGTGGAAGACAATCCCATGATCGGTTATCGGGGGGCCTCACGCTATTACGATGAGGATTATCAGGAGGGGTTTGGCCTCGAATGTCTGGCGATGAAGAAGGTCCGGGACGAGATGGGGCTGACCAATGTGAAGTTGATGATTCCGTTCTGCAGGACCGTAGAAGAGGGAAGGCTGGTCATCGCGGAGATGAGGAAATACGGTTTGATACAGGGGCAAAACGACCTCGAGATCTATATGATGTGTGAAATCCCCAGCAATGTGATCCTGGCGGAAGAGTTCAGCGAGATTTTTGACGGATTTTCGATCGGGTCGAACGATCTCACCCAGCTGATTCTGGGACTGGATCGCGATTCGGAGAAGGTCGCCCGCCTCTTTGACGAGAGAAATCCTGCCGTCAAGAAGATGGTCCAGTGGGTGATCGAAAAGGTGAAGAAGAATGGCAAGAAGATCGGCATCTGCGGACAGGCTCCGAGCGATTATCCCGAGTTTGCAGAGTTTTTAGTCCGGTGCGGGATCGACAGCATCTCCCTCAATCCGGATACGGTCATCAAGACCACGGAGAGGATCCTGCAGGTCGAGAAAGAATTGGGGATTCCCAGAAGGAAAGAGCCTGAGAAAGTAAAGTTAGCGGCAAGTTAATGGAATACGCACTTATTATACGAATGAGACGAATGACAACTAATAACACGAATAGGTTTTATTTGGGAAATTCGCTCCCATTCGAATGATTCGTCTATCCTTCAAATGAAAATTCTCCTTCACATCTGCTGTGCCAATTGCGCTATTTCTCCCATTGAAAAAATAAGAGAAGAAGGGAATGAAGTCGTTGGCTATTTCTTTAACCCCAACATTCATCCTTATCAGGAATATCAGAAAAGGCTGGACTCGTTGAAACAGTATTCGGAGAGGGTTGGGTTGAACGTGATCTATCGGGACGAATATCTGCTTGAAGAGTTTTTAAAAAATGTATCCCATCGCGTGAAGGAAAGGTGCCAACATTGTTACGCCCTCCGGCTCGAAGCCACTGCCCAGGAGGCCAAGGAGAGAAATTTTGATCAATTTTCAACCACCCTTCTTCAGAGCACACATCAGGACCATGCCCTGATCAGGGAGACCGGGGAGCGGATAGGTAAAGAGTTGGGGATCCCTTTTTATTACGAAGATTTCAGGCAAGGCTGGAGGAAAGGGTTGGAGGTCTCAAAAAGTTTTGGGTTATACCGCCAGGAATACTGCGGTTGCATCTATAGTGAGAAAGAAAGGTTCTTTCAGAAAGTGGAAGGTGGAGGGCCGAAGGTGGAAAGTAAACCCCGTTAGAAATTCCAGCGGGGGCATTATTTCTAACGGGGTAAAAAATAAGAATTATGGACAAGAGACACGCTTGCGCGACGAAGCGCTACAGCGCGCAGGCACGGTCACGAGTCGCGTTTTTTGGGAGCTTATAGATGTCTGGCTTTAGTGCTTTAGGTAAGATGCTTGTTCTATTGGGCGTCTTTATTATTTTGATGGGTCTGCTCCTGATGATGGGCGATAAAATCCCATGGATCGGGAGGCTTCCCGGAGATATCGTCATTAAAAAGGAGAAGTTCACTTTCTATTTTCCCCTCACGACCTCCATCCTCATCAGCCTTCTCATCACATTATTCTTTGCTCTGTTCCGGAAATAAAATTTGCCCTGCCCTCTTTGCTAAAGGGGGTTTGGCGGGACTAAGTTGCAATCTCCTTTATCAAATCCACGAGCATCTTTGTTCCAAACCTTAGGTTCTCCAGGTCGATCCGTTCATTGTTTCCGTGAACTCTCATCAATTCCTTCTCGGTCAACCGGAAGGGGCAAAAGTCGTAGGTGATGATTCCGTTCTCCCTTAAGAAGCGGCTGTCAGTGGCCCCTGGAAGGAGAAATGGAACGACCGGACAGCCCGGATCATTCTCCGAGGCAGACTTTTCAATAGCCTGATAAAGATCTGTATCCAGGGAAGAGGGAGGGAGAGATTCGCTTTCTGCAATCACCTCCACCTCAATTTCATCTCCCAATCTTCTCTTGATCTCTTTTAAAAATTCCTCTTTGTTTGTACCGGGGATGAGCCGACAGTCGAGGGTGGCAGTGGATTCCGAAGGAATGACATTGGCTTTGCTGCCACCCTGAAGAATGGTGAGGGAGATGGTATTTCTCAGCATGGCATTATAGATCGGGCTGGATGTCAACCAGACGGAGAAGGAGGGGTCGCTGAGCCCTTTCTCGATATCTTCAAATAGAGCCCTCTCATAAGGAGGCTGTTTCGATGCCATCTTGCAAAAATATTCCTTTACTGTGGGAAGGATGTGATAAGGGGTTTCCCATCTTGTGAGGGTCTCGAGGCCGCAGATGAGTTTCACATTGGGATTGTCAGGATGAGGCATTGAGCCATGGCCTGCTGTGCCTCTGGCCTTTAGTCTGAGTTGGAAGATAACCTTCTGTCCATCGGAGATTGCATAGCGGTCAGCAATTCCGTTTTCATTGAGGATGATATGTCCTCCTTCATTGAGGGCATATTCCGACTCTCTCAGAGAGGGGATGTTCTCCATAGCCCACTGAACTCCCCATCTTCCACCGGTCTCCTCATCCGCAGTTGCGAAGAAGACGAGGTCTCTTTTTAAGGAGATCTTTTCTCTCTTGAGGATCAGAAGGGCCATCATCTCGATGATTCCCAACGATTTGCAATCGAGGGTTCCGCGGCCATAGAGGTATCCGCCTTTGATGACCCCTTCAAAAGGAGGAACCTCCCAGCCTTCCTTCTCAACAGGGACGACATCGATATGGCTGAGAAAGAGGATAGGTCGCTTTGATCCATCTCCTTTCAGTGTGGCCAGAAGGCTTCCCCTGTTCGGAGAAGGCTCATAGATTTGGCAGGGGATGGCTTCTCGATCGAAGATTTTCTTAAAAAATCTTGCTCCCTCTATCTCATTGCCCGGAGGGGTGACCGTATCGATCCGGATATATTCCTGAAAATAATGAGTCGCTTCTTTTAGAATTTGATCCCAGTCCATGTTGAACTCCTCCAACTGCATAGCGCAAAGAGCATAGCGCATAGCGTTTATTTTTCGTTTCATTCCGCAACCCGAAATCCGCATTCCGAATTCGGGATTCAGCCTTCTCCAAATACCGGCACGATCTTAAACTGGTTTACATCGACCAGTCCTTTATCCGTAAGTTTCAATTCAGGGATGACGGGCAAGGAGAGGAAAGAGAGGGTCATAAAAGGATCAGGAATGTTGCATCCGAGCCCTTTGGCCGCGTTGAGAAGCGATTTGAGCCGGCGATCCACTTCAACCACTGAGAAGTCTGCCATCAAGCCGGCAATGGGAAGGGGAAGGGAGGCCAAAACTTTCTCTTCCGAGACTACGGCCAGTCCCCCCCCCATCTTCCTGATCGTTTCAACAACCTTTAACATATCCTGATCGTTCGTTCCAACGATGATAAGGTTATGTGAATCATGGGCGACTGTTGATCCTATGGCTCCCTTCTTGAATCCGAATCCCCGGACAAAACCGATTCCAACATTTCCCGTGGCGCAATGTCTTTCCACGACAGCGATCTTTAAAATATCTTCTTTAATGTCGGGATAAGCGACCCCATCTCTCAGGACGACCCTCTTGATCACCTTCTTTGTAATGATTTGATCCGGAATAAGTTGAATGACTTTGGCAAGGGATTGGTTGCTTCGCAGGAGGAGGCCATCCTTTCGAAGCGGTTTGATTCGAAGCTTCCTCCTTTTTATTGTTGAAGGCGAACGGTTTTCCCTCACAAAGGGAGGAATCATTTTCCCTTCTTCCGCCACCAATCCCCCATCTTTAAAGACCTTCTTGATCCGAAATCGGCCCAGGTGATCAAAGGTGATGATATCCGCCCGGTAGCCAGGAGCAATGGCACCGAGGTCATCAAGCCTGAAATATTCCGCTGGATTAAGCGTAGCCATCTGGATGGCCAAAATAGGATCGAGCCCTCTCCGGATGGCCTGTTTAACCATTGAATTGATGTGACCCTCTTCGAGAAGCTCTTTGGGATGCCGGTCATCTGTGACGAAGAAGAACCGTCTCGAATTTTTAGGGGTGACAAGGGGAAGAAGATCTTTAAGGTTTCTTGCTGTCGTTCCTTCCCTGACCATAATCCACATTCCATTCTTCAATTTCTCTTTCGCCTCTTTTGCAGTGGTGCACTCGTGGTCGGAGTGGATTCCTGCGGTGAGATAGGCATAAAGACCTTTTCCAGAAAGGCTCGGAGCATGGCCATCAATTCTCTTTCCCTTAGCCATCTCTATTTTTTTAAGGACTTTCGGATCCCTGTAGATCACACCCGGGAAGTTCATCATCTCTGCCAGTCCAATAGCCCAGGGTTCTTTTAAAAGAGGTTTTAAATCGTTTGCTCTGAGAATGGCTCCAGCAGTCTCCATATCCGTAGCAGGGACACAGGAGGGAAGCATAACAAACACATTTAATGGGACTCTCTCTCCAGATTCAGCCATGAAACGGATGCCTTCGATGCCAAGAACATTGGCAATCTCGTGGGGATCGATGATGACCGTGGTTGTCCCATGAGGGAGGACAGCCCGTGCAAATTCAGGGATGGTTACCATGCTCGATTCAATGTGGACGTGGCCGTCAATTAAACCGGGGCAGAGAAAATCACCGTTCACATCGATCACTTTTTTTGCCGGGTAATCATCGAACCCTATGATAAAGCCGTTGAAGATGGCCACATCCTTCTTTTCAATCTCCCCGGAAAAGACATTGATGACTCTTCCATTTTTAATGAGGAGATCAACCTCTCCCTCACCGAATGCAGTCTGTATTCTTTCCTCGAGCGAGGCCATATCCCCAGTTCCTCCTGGTAGCTTTCATAACAAATCTCTTATTGAGGATCAAGGAGAGATTTCTGAAAAAAACCAGAACTCTCATAGTGTTACGGCAGGGTCACTGTCTGTCCGACCAGATCTTCCGGATCAGCGGTGATGACCAAGTTGCGTGTCGAATTTTTGCCTTTGTACATTGCGCGGTCAGATAGAAAGATCAGTTCTTCCGCACTCTGGGCGTGGATAGGATAGGCGGATACTCCAATGCATGCGGTAATCAGAACATTCAACCCCTCACGGCCCAGGAAGAAATGTCCGGCCAGCATGGTGCGTATGCGTTCAGCGATCTGTTCGGCTGTGGTCAAGTTGGTGGCCTTAAGAACGACAATAAACTCATCGCCGCCGTAGCGGACCACGATGTCGTCATCCCGAACGCAACGGCGAAGTACTCGTGCCACCTCCTTTAGTAGTTGGCTGCCCACCTGGTGGCCGTGAAGGTCGTTGACTTGTTTAAAATAGTCAAGGTCCAGAAACAGCACGGCGAAGGGGGCACCCGACTCCCTGCTATTAGCGATTTCGCGGTCGATAGCCAGCGGCAAGTAGCGGGCGTTGTATAGGCCGGTCAAGGCATCCTGGAAAGCCATATTTTTAGCATTGGCGTAAAGGGTGGCGTTATGCCAGGCAAGAGCGGCGTGTCGTCCAATAAAATTAACCTTATCCATTACCTTTGCCGGCCAAGGGTTGTCTTGCTCGTGGCGCAAAAGTATGAAGACACCCAATAACGACTCGAGATTGCGCAAGGGGACAATCAATGCCTCGGCGAAACCATTTTCACGCAGATTTTTGAATTCCCCGCCTGGATTATTGAAAACAATTGTGTAGGCTTCACCTTTGTCGGTGCGTTGGCGAATCGACGGGAGAAGTTCATCCAAAAAGTTTTTAGATTCGCTGTCTCCCAAACCTATAAGTCCTTCAATTCGTGGTACGGTGGCGATGGACAGCCAGTCCAGATAAAATGCCGCTCGAGAACCTGCCTCCGCAACAAGGGCGGATAAAGTTGCAGTATGCACACCCTCCCCCTCAAGTTGGGTCGTAATTCGCTGGCAGGCGCTATAGAGCTTCATATAATTCCGCAGTTCCTCGTTTTCCTTGAGCAAGCGGTCTTCCTCCAGAACCCGGTGTAAGATCATCAGCATCAATTGCGGCTCGACCGGCTTGGGCAAGAT
>JASEHH010000005.1 GCA_030017685.1 Thermodesulfobacteriota bacterium
CGTCATGGAGGAGCGTGGCGGTATGGATGAATTCGATTAAACTGGCCATGGAGATGTGCGCTTCTCCTCGATATCCGCATGCCTTGGCTGAAAGCAAGAGAAGAATAGGGCGGAGCCGTTTGCCCCCGCTGAGGAGAAGATGTTCTCCAATGGCGGCAATGATGGGAACGTTGGACTTTAAATTCCTGCGGAACTCAAGGTCCACCTTTTTCAGATCGTCTCCAACCCATAGGAGGATTCCTTCTAAAGGAGACTTCTCTTCAATTCTCGAAATGGAAGTATTCAAAACGTTCATCTCTTAAATTTATTATCCTATTCATAACCCATTGTCAAAAGTATTTTATGAGAGCTCTGAAAAACTGCAACATTCGCTCTCGATTACACACCTGCCTACCGCAGGCAGGGATTTCAAAAGATGATTACAAAGATTATCAGAGATTTCTGGGTTTTTTCAGAAATCTCTTTATCTTTATGGATGGAGAATCAAGGGGGGCATGATGTTGAGTTCCACGCCGCTCGATTTCACCGATTCGATCAGGATGAACTTTGCGCTTTCCCCCGTACGGGGATGGACAAACTGAAAACGTTTTGGCTCCAGGCTCTTCCTTCTCAGGGTTACCAGAAGGTCGGCCGTTCTCGAGGCGGGAAAGATGAGATAAAATCTTCCCTTATGCGGCAAGAGATAGGAGGCGATGGAGGCGAGGTCATTCAGGGTTCCCTTTATTTCATGTCGTGCGATGGCCTTCTGCGGCGAAGGGTTTATCCTGCCAGTCCGATATTTTCGATAGGGAGGGTTGGAGAGGACGACATCGAACGAACCCGGAGGGAAAGAGGCTTTTAATTTTCTGAAATCCCGGCGAAGGATGGAGATGCGATCTTCAAAACGGTTTAAGATGACATTTTTGATTGCACACTCAGCCAGTTCTTTCTGAATCTCCACGCCGACAATGGAGCAGGCATTTGTTGTCTGTGAGAGGATGAGGGGAAGAATCCCGCACCCTGTCCCCAGGTCAATGGCCTTTTCGTTCCTTCGAATGTTAACAAATTGGCCAAGCAGAACCGCATCGATTGAGAAACGGTATCCTTCTCTCTTCTGGAGAATTTTTAACTTTTCATTGAAGAAGGAGTCCAGAGTTTCATCGGGAGATAGAAGAAATGGGGCCCCGTCTTTTTCCATCGGAGGAGTTCTCATTTTTCGTTTATAGGTCATTTCTTGCTTTTTTATCAGGTCTATGTTATTCATTTTAAAATTCATTTTGAGGTTTTCAAATGGCAAAAAAGTGTGAGATCTGCGGTAAGGGGCCGGTTTTTGGACATAATGTCAGTCATGCAAATAATAAGACCCGTAAGGTCTGGTATCCGAATCTCCATAAGGTTAAGGCGGTCAAGGAGGGAAGGACAATTAAGATAAAGATCTGCTCAAGATGCCTTCGCTCAGGTTCGATCACCAAGGCGGCCTGATCCTGTTTCACAGGATAAGCACCAAATTCCAAGCAACAAATCCCAGATAAATTTCAATACCCAAAATTCGAAATCTAAAATAACCGTTTGGGTCATTTGAAATTGGAGATTGGAGTTTATTTGGCCTTTGGAATTTGAGATTTGGGATTTTATATTAAAGTTAGGATTCGGCCTGCGGTTCGATCCTCATCCTTTCCACCCGGTGGACCCCTTTTATCTTTTCAAGGCCTTTTATCACTTTCTTCAGATGATTTAAATCCCGAATCTGAAGTTCGAAGGTTCCAATGGCCCTTCTATCATCGGTCGTTTCCACACTCGCATTCGTGATGTTGGCTTCGTTGGAGGCGAAGGAACTGCTGATCTCTGCCAGCAATCCCTTCTTGTCATCTGAATAGATACGAATCCGAACAGGATAACTGTATCCCTTTGTCGAATCCCATTCCACTTCCACCTTCCGGTTGGGATCCTCATCCACTACGCTCTGGCAATCGACCGTATGGATGGTCACTCCACGACCTCTTGTGATGAACCCCACCACCCTGTCTCCAGGTACGGGGTTGCAACATCCTGCATACCGGACCATCACATTATCGATACCTTTTATGAGGAGAGCATCTTTCGGACCGGCGCGGGTGATCTTATGAAGGAGGCTTTTCAGACGACTCTCTTCCTGTTCTTCCTTCTGTTCCAACCTTTCCGGAGGAAGGAGCTTTCCAATGATCTGGTTGGCGGTCACCTTTCCATAACCGACTGCGGCGATCAGTTCTTCCGCCCCCTGAAAACTGAATTCCCCGGCCACTTTTGCCAGTTCCCCTGACTTCATCAACTTGGTCTGATGAAGATCGTATTTTCGAAGTTCCTTGTCCAGAATCTCTTTCCCAAGAATGATCGATTTCTCCCTCTCCACCGATTTGAACCACTGACGGATCTTGGTCTTGGCCCGTGGGGTCTTGACAAATTTGAGCCAATCCTTGCTCGGCTTCTGATTGGGAGAGGTAAGGATCTCAACCGTATCTCCGCTTTTGAACTCATATTTCAGGGGAACGATCTTTCGGTTCACTTTTGCTCCGACACAATGATTTCCGATATCGGAATGGATGCTGTAAGCGAAGTCGACTGGAGTGGCCCCGGTGGGGAATTCTTTCACCTCGCCTTTCGGGGTAAAGATATAGACCTCGTGGGGAAAGAGGTCGACCTTGACGCTTTCGATAAATTCTTTATCATCCTTTAGGTCGTGCTGCCATTCGAGGAGTTGCCTCAGCCAGGTAAATCGTTTGTCATCCGCCTCGTCCAGGGGTTTCCCTTCTTTATATTTCCAGTGAGCGGCAATGCCTTCCTCCGCGATCCGGTGCATCTCCTGAGTTCGAATCTGTATCTCAATCCGCTCACCGTAAGGCCCGATGGCAGCGGTATGAAGAGATTGATACAAATTCTCCTTGGGAAGACCGATATAGTCTTTGAATTTGCCGGGGATGGGTTTCCAGAGGGAGTGGATGATGCCCAGGACATCGTAACAATCTTTGATGCTATGGACAACGATCCGGAAGGCGGTAATATCGTAGACCTGATCAAAATCGATATTCTGGTCCTTCATCTTCAGATAGATGCTGTAAATCTGTTTGAGCCGGCCGGTGACCTCTCCCTCGATCTTGCTTTCGTAAAGTTTCTTCATCAGGGTTCGTTTCATTTCATCGACATAACGGTGCCGCTCCCTCTCCTTTTTAGCGATCTTTCGCTGAATCTCCCCGTAGATATCGGGGTAGCGGTGTTTGAAGGCGAGGTCTTCCAGCTCCGTTTTGATCCAGTCAATTCCAAGACGGTTGGCCAGGGGAGCGTAGATGTCGAGGGTTTCCTGGGCGATCTCTTCCTGTCTTTCCGGAGAATGATATCGAAGGGTTCGCATATTGTGGAGGCGGTCAGCCAGCTTGACCAGGACCACCCGAATATCTTTGACCATGGCCAGGATCATTTTCCGGAAATTTTCCGCCTGCCTCTCCTCAGATGATCGGAGGGAGATCCGGCTGATCTTGGTCACCCCGTCAACCAACTGGGAAATTTCATTTCCGAAGTTTTCACGAATCTCTTCGAGAGTGGCTAAAGTGTCCTCAACGGTATCATGAAGAAGGCCGGTGGCTAAGGTGGCGGCATCGAGCTGCATCTGGGTGAGTATTCCTGTTACTTCAAGAGGATGGGTGAGGTAAGGCTCCCCGGAGAGGCGGACCTGGCCTAAATGGACTTTGGCGGAGAAAACATAGGCCTTTCTTAGAAGGTCTGTGTCGGCATTGGGATTGTAGGAACCCAACCGGTCCAGAATGTCATTGAATCTCAGCATCTTAAAACCATCTTACTATAACCTACGAAAAATTCAAAGGGGCTTTTTTGTCGCAGACAAAAAATTTTGACTTGAACGGGGAGGAAACTTATAATGAATTCTGCAATCATCATTAAAGAGAATATTTCCTTCCACGGGAGAATGGTTTTCAAAGAGGGGTCTAATGAAACGCTGGTTTATAGGAATTCTGGTCATTGCAGGGATTGGCGGTTTTTTAATCTATTTCTTGACGTTCAATCAAAACGAGAAGAACCATTACATTAAGGTGTCGGGAAATATTGAAACCACAGAGATAAATATCGGTTTCAAGATTTCGGGTAGGATTGTCCACCTCTCTGTCCAGGAGGGGGATCGGGTTGAGAAAGGACAAGAGATCGCCCGATTGGATGATGAGGATCTTCGCCAGCGGCTCGAATTAGCACGGGCCACCTTGAAGTCATCCAATGCTCGATTGGAAAAAATGCTTGCAGGTTCGAGGCCCGAAGAAGTGAAGGAGGCCGAAACAAGATTTCAGCAGGCACAGTTCGATTTTGAGAATAAGAAGACCCAATACGAACGGATGAAGACCCTCTTTGACGGGCGTGTGATTCCCAGAGAGACACTGGATAATGCGGAGGCCAAATTTAAGATCGCCAAGGCAGCCTTAGAGGGGGCAATGGAGGCCTACAAATTGGTGAAGGAGGGGCCGAGGAAAGAGGATATCGAAGATGGAAGGGCTCAGGTGGAACAGGCCCGTGCTTCATTGAAGCTGGCGGAGACACAACTCGGTTACACGGTTCTTCATTCTCCGATCTCCGGGATTGTGCTCGTCAAATCGGCTGAGAAAGGCGAGGTGGTCAATCCGGGGACATCGATCCTCACCCTAGCGGATATTGTCAATGTCTGGTTGAAAGCCTATCTACCGGAGACCGAACTCAGCCGTGTAGAATGGGGGCAGGAAGTTATTGTGACGACCGATCTCCGTCCTCAAAAAGAGTATAAGGGAAAAATAGCCTTCATTTCTTCTCAGTCCGAATTTACACCCAAACAGATCCAGACAGAGAAGGAGAGGGTGACCCTGGTCTACCGCATCAAAGTGGACATCCCCAATCCGGACCGTGAATTGAAGCCAGGCATGCCTGCCGACGGACGGATTCTACTGACATCGTCGGCAGCCCAGAAACCATAGTCGCAGCTCATGTACAGAGAAGATTATTGTATCCATAAATTCCAAATCCCGAACTTCAAATTCCAAACAATCTCCAAATCCAAGTTTCGAATGACCCAAACGATTTATGAGTTTTTGAAAATTTGAATTTATTTGGGATTTGGCGCTTGGAGTTTGGTGCTTATCTGATATGTTATCCATCCAAACGACCAATCTTACGAAGAAGTTTGAATCCGTCATTGCCGTGGACCGGCTCTGTCTGGAGGTGAAAACAGGGGAGATCTTCGGTCTCGTCGGTCCGGATGCCTCCGGAAAGACAACCACCCTCCGGATGCTTTGCGGACTTCTTCCTCCTGATGGAGGAGAGGCGAAAGTGGCGGGCTGTGATATTAAAAAAGAAGCTGAGTCTTTAAAGGAGAAAGTGGGATATCTGCCCCAGCGGTTCGGACTCTATGGAGATCTCACTGTCCTTGAAAATATCCATTTCTATGCAGACCTCTATCAGGTCCCGAAGAAAGAGAGGAAGGATCGGATCGGGAGGCTCCTTCGATTTGCCGGCCTTGAGCCCTTCGGAAAAAGGAAGGCGCAGGATCTCTCCGGCGGGATGAAACAGAAACTGGGATTAATCGCTGCCTTGATTCATACCCCGGAGATCCTTTTCCTGGATGAGCCCACGAACGGAGTGGATCCCCTGTCGAGGAGGGATTTCTGGGTCATCCTTTATGACCTTTTAAAGGAGGGAGTCACGATCCTCTTTTCAACCTCGTATATGGATGAGGCAGAGCGGTGCAGTCGCATCGGTTTGATCCATCAGGGAAAACTGTTGATCGCCGATACCCCCTCTGCTGTAAAAGCCCGGATCGGAGGGACAGTCCTGGAATTGCGCCTTGAAGATCATCAGAAAGGGATGAAGATACTGGAAGGGATCGGGGCTTTTCGTAGCCTTGTTCTATCCGGAGATAAGATTCATATCCTGGTAGATGATCCCAAAATGGGCGAAAGTGTCATCGGAGATGTCATGAGAGAAAAGGAGCTGGAGATACTGGGATTAACCGTGGTCAGGCCATCTCTTGAAGATGTTTTTGTCTCGATGGTGAAAGAAAGAATAAATAGTTGAGAATTATGAATTGAGAATTAAGAGTTTTGTTCTTAAATTCATAATTCATAACTCATAACTCATAACTCTGAACTCATAACTCATGACGATGCCAATTTTTGCAGTTGAGGTAGAAGATCTGGTCAAGACCTTTGGCGATTTTGTCGCCGTAGATCACATCCGTTTCCAGGTGAAGAAGGGGGAGATCTTCGGTTTTCTCGGACCCAATGGGGCTGGAAAATCGACGACCATCCGAATGCTCTGCGGATTGTTAATGCCCACCTCAGGAAAAGGGAAGGTCGCAGGATTTGATGTCGTCGAAGAGCCAGAGAAGATCAAACAGGTCATTGGCTACATGTCTCAAAAGTTTTCCCTCTACGAAGATTTAACGGTGATGGAAAACCTCCGTTTCTTCGGAGGGATCTATGGCCTTACGGGTTCTGTCCAAAAGGCGAGAGAAGAACAGGTGATCGAAATGGCCGGTTTCAAAGAACTCAGGGATCGAACCACCCGGACGTTGGCCGTGGGATGGAAACAGCGGCTTGCACTGGCCTGCGCTATCCTCCATCAGCCCGCCATTCTCTTCCTTGATGAGCCCACCTCAGGAGTGGATCCCCTTTCCCGCAGGAATTTCTGGAGCTTGATCCAGCAGATGGCGGAGGAAGGTATCACCTCTTTTGTTACAACCCACTATATGGATGAGGCAGAATATTGCGATCGACTGGCCATGATCTATCAGGGAAAGATCGTCGCCCTCGGCACTCCAACCGAATTGAAGATGGAGACTCTCTCGGGAGGCCTTCTGGAAGTGGAATGTGATCCCCTGATTCCAGCTCTCGATCTTCTGAAGAAGGCCCCATGGACCTCTGAGGCGGCTGTCTTTGGAGACGGCCTCCATGTCATCGGGAAAGAAGGTGTGGATTCGGAACAGGAGATTAAATCATTATTTCAGGGAGGAGGAATTCTTCTGAAGAGATTGGAATGGATCCGGCCTTCTCTCGAAGATGTCTTCGTCTCGTTGATTGAAAGGGAGAACAAAAGGTGAGCCCTTCTCGGACCTGGGCCATTGCCAGGAAGGAATTTATCCACATCTACCGCGATCCAAGAAGCCTGGGACTGGTGATTCTCATGCCCGCCCTTCTGATGCTTCTCTTCGGCTATGCCGTGACCCTCGATGTGAAAAAGGTGAAGATGGCTGTTCTAAATGATGATGGAACTCAGGAGAGTCTTGCCTTCGTCCATCGGTTTAGCGGCTCTCCGTATTTCGACCTTTACCGTTTTGTTCAGGATAAAGGAGAGATGAGAAGGCTGATCGATGAGGGAACCGTCAAGATAGGGCTGGTCCTGCCGAGAGACTTCTCCAGAACAGTGAAAGCCGGGAAGAAAGCTTCGGTTCAGGTGGTTCTGGATGGGAGCGATTCCAATACAGCCAATATCATCCTCAGTTATGTCCAGGCCATCGTCCGGGAATACACACAGGAAAAGACCTTCCTGAAAATAGAACGGATGGGCAGAAAGAAGCCGGACCCGCCACTGGAAGGCCGAACAAGAATCTGGTTCAATGAAGAGTTGGAGTCGAAAAATTATTTTATCCCCGGACTTGTGGCCGTCATCATTTCGATCATCGGAGTGCTTCTCACCGGTCAGGTGGTGGTGAGGGAATGGGAGAAAGGGACCATGGAGCTTCTCATTTCCACTCCTGTCCGGAAAGCGGAGTTGATCATCGGGAAATTGTTCCCTTACTTCTTCCTGGGCCTCCTGGATCTGTGGCTGGCTGTTCTGATGGGGAGGCTGGTGTTTCAAGTTCCAATGAGAGGAAGCGCGCTGCTCCTTCTCGTGCTCTCCTGTGTCTACCTGGTCGTGGCCCTGGCCATGGGTCTGACCATCTCCGCGGTGGCGGGAACCCAACTTTTAGCCAACCAGATGGCTATGATGATCGGTTTTCTTCCGACCTTCCTTCTTTCAGGGTTTACCTTTGCCATCTCGAATATGCCTTTCTGGCTTCAGATCATCACTCACGGGATTGCTCCCCGGTATTACGTGACTATCGTCAAGGAGATCTTTCTAAAAGGATCGGACTTTTCCTTTTTGTGGAGGGAGACTCTTGTTTTAGTCGGGATGGGACTGTTAGGGCTTCTCGTTGCGATTAGAAGTTTTAAGAAGGAGTTGAGGTGAAAATAAAGAAACAGGTTCAGGTCAAGGTTAAGGTTAAGAAACCGGTTTCGTCGATAGCCTGCAGTAGGCAGGGGTTAGGTCAGAGTTTTTTAAGTCTTCTGACTTAACCCTTTGACGCTAAACGATACGGGCCTCGTCGCCCTAACCTTAGCCCATTCCCCAATAGGTTTTTATGTTTAAACGAGTTCGATTTCTATTTGTCAAAGAGTTGATTCAGGTCGTGAGAGATAAGCGGTTGAGAATCACGCTCATCTTTCCGCCCATTTTCCAGCTGATCGTTTTCGGATATGCGGCGAACCTTGATGTGAAGAACATCGCCACCGCCATCAGGGATCTGGATCAAAGCGTGGACTCAAGGGATCTCACCGCCCGGTTCAGAAGTTCAAAATATTTCAAAATTGTTTCTCATCCCCAGACCCCCAAAGAGATTGAGGCGCTCATCAAAAAGGGAGAGATAACCATCAGCCTCGAAATCCCGAGCGGGTTTTCTCGGAAATTGAAAAAGGGTGAAACTGCAGCCCTTCAGATCATCGTCGATGGGACAGAGTCGAATACGGCCATGATTGCCTTAGGATATGTGAGCCGGATTCTTTCCGAATATTCAACGGAGATGATTGTAAAGAGGCTTAACCGGGAAGGGATGAAGGATTTCGAGGAGGCGGGAGCGGAACTGGAACATCGGGTCTGGTTCAACCCCAATTTCGAAAGCCGTTACTTTTATGTCCCTGGGGTCATCGCCACCATTGCCTTTCTTCTCCCCATGATCCTGACCGCTCAGGCCATTGTGAGGGAACGGGAGATGGGGACGCTCGAACAGATCATGGTCACCCCAATCCGCTCCTGGGAGATGGTTCTGGGCAAGACACTCCCCTTTGCCCTGATCGGTTTTATCGATGTGGTCATGATCGCCCTGATCGGAGTATTCTGGTTTGAAGTTCCCCTCCGTGGAAACCCTCTCGTTCTTCTCCTGGGGAGTCTCCTCTTCCTCATGAGTTCGGTGGGAATCGGCCTTTTCATTTCCACCATCTCAACGACACAACAGCAGGCCCAGATCTCCACCTTCTTCTTCATGAATCCGGCATTTATTCTTTCCGGCTTCGCCTTCCCTCTGGAAAATATGCCGCAGTGGCTTCAGTATCTTACCTATGTCAACCCTTTGAGATACTTTCTGGTGATCATCAGAGGGACCTTTCTGAAAGGAGTAGGACTGGAAGTCCTGTGGCCCCAGATGCTGGCCCTGGCTGTTCTGGGTGGGCTGATGATTACAATGAGTTCGATGAGGTTCCGAAAGAGATTGAAATAAAAGAAGGGTTCAAGGGGTCAAGTGGACAAGGGGCCAAGTGAGAATCTTAAAAAAAATAATTTTAATTCCTAGAACCCTTGAACCCATGAACCCTGGAACCCTAAAGGGGGAGCCATAATGAATATTCGAGGAGCGTTATGAAACACCTCCTGATGAAAATCTACAAGGGGCTCTACGATGCTTACGGTCCCCGTCACTGGTGGCCTGGTGAGACGCCTTTTGAAGTGATGGTGGGGGCAATCCTCACCCAGAATACTTCATGGAAAAATGTGGAAAAGGCCATCGGTCGTCTCAAGGAGAATGGCCTCCTCAGTAGCACCAAGATCAGGAGGCTCAGGAGAAACCAGTTGGCTTCCCTGATCCGGTCTTCAGGCTACTATCGAATCAAAGCGGAACGATTGAAGGCTTTTGTCAATTTTCTGTTCGAACATTATGACGGAAATCTTAATAGGATGAGAAAAGAAGAAATCAAAACGTTGAGAGAAAAACTTCTCAGGGTTAAGGGGATTGGTCTTGAAACGGCAGACAGCATTCTCCTCTATGGGCTTCAAAAACCGATATTCGTTGTCGACGCCTATACAAAACGGATTCTTTCAAGGCTTGGGATCGTTCCAGAAAAAGCTTCCTATGAGGCGATTCAAAACCTCTTTATGAACCATCTTCCACATGATGAAAGGCTTTTCAATGAATACCATGCGCTCTTCGTCCATTTAGGAAAAACGGTGTGTAAAAAGAGTCCGGAATGTGATATATGTCCGATTAAAGGCATAGAGCATAGAGCATAGAGCATAGAGCATGGCGCAAAGCGTAAAATAAAAAGTGTAGCGCCTCCATTGACTGGAGGCGACAAAGGATTTCGTTCCGACATTTGTCGGAACGCTACAAATTCTTTTTTAACGCTATGCTCTATGCGCTCTGCGCTTTGCGTTATTTAAAATTATGGCTTACTGGGAAAAAGAGATTCATAGTTTGATGGGGAAGGCGATCCACCGTTTTGGCTTGATCGAGGATGGAGACCGGATCCTTGTGGGAGTTTCAGAGGGAAAGGATAGCCTCACGCTTCTCCACCTCCTCAACGAACGCCGGAAGCGAGTCCCCATCCGTTACGAATTGATCCCGGTTCATATCGATTTAGGTTTTAATTCAGGACGAACCGAGATCCTGAAGGATTTTTTTGAATCGAGGGGCCTTTCCTATCACATTGAATTTACAGATATCGGGAAGAGGGCCAATAGCTCCGAGAACCGGGAGAACCCCTGTTTTCTCTGTTCATGGGAAAGGAGGAAACGGCTTTTTTATCTGGCCCAGCATTTCAAATGTAACAAGATTGCCCTCGGCCACCACAAGGATGATATCATCGAGACCCTTCTTCTCAATATTTTTTATAGTGCCGAAATCAGCACCATGCTTCCCCTTCAGGCCCTGTTTAAAGGAAAGGTCACTCTCATTCGGCCCCTTGCCCTCATCGAGGAGAAGAAAATTGAGCGGTTTGCAAGAGAGATGAGGCTGCCTTTCGGTCCGGGAGGCTGCCCCGTTTCCGGAAAGACAAAGAGAAAAGAAGTAAAGGAACTCATAGAGACTCTGGAAAAGAAGAACCGCCGTATCAAGGGAAATATTTTCCGCGCACTCTCGAACATTAAAATGGATTATCTATTGCAGAAGAAAGGGGGGTAATATTTTAGCTTGACAATATTTTGGGAATTAAGTATAAGTTTACTCACTTAAATATAATTAACTTTAATTTCCATGGATGATATCGGGGAAAAACTGAAGGCCCTCCGGCTGGCCAATCGAATGACCCTCAAGCAACTGGCTCAGAAGGCCGGTTGCACAGACGCCTATCTTTCCCAACTCGAAAGGGGACGAGCCAACCCTTCCATCATGATCCTTAAAAAGGTTGCTTCTGCACTCAAAGTGAAAGTGGTCGACTTCTTCCTCGAAAACGAAACAGAGGAGAACGAAGTGGTCCTTAAGGAGAAGGAGAGGGTGAATATCAATTTTAAGCGGGGCGATGCAAAGATTCAGATGCTTGTCCGAAATATTCGGGATAAGCGAATGCAGCCCTTTTATACGACGATTGAACCGAAAGGAGGGTCAAGGGGGTCTTATTCGCATATCGGTGAGGAATTCGGGATTGTGCTCCAGGGACAATTGGAGATCAAACTGAATGAAAAGCCTTATCGATTGAAGAAGAACGAAAGTTTCTATTTTTCATCCCAGGAACCTCATAGCTGGTCCAATCCGGGCAAGAAAAAGACAGTGGTCATCTGGGTCGTGAGTCCGCCGACGTTTTAACCCAACCCCGAAATTCCCACTCAAGGAGAAGAAGTGGGAGACAAACAGAAAGGAGGAATGAAATATGTGTAACGGATTCACCAGAAGGGATTTTTTAAGGAATTCAGTTATCGGTGGTATTGCATTGGGAACTGGATTGGGTGGTTATCAGAGTGCTTACGGACAGACCACCAATTTAAGATTTAGCACCTGGCATACCCCTCTCAGCAGGGAGGTGAAAACCGTCTGGGAACCGATGCTCGAGGAGATCAAAAAGAAGAGTGGTGGGAAAATCACCTCCACCATGTATGCCGGCAGCGCTCTGGGCAAAGGGGCGGAACATTTCGATATCGTCGCCAAGGGACTATCCGATATGGGGTACTTCACCGCGACGTGGACACCGGGCCGGTTTCCTCTTTCGGATGTCCTGTCTCTGGCTGTCTGGGTCGATGGCAAAGACCTAGCCACCGACATCGGCAATGCAATGTACGAACGGATCCTCCATCGGGAGTTCAAGGATGTGAAGGTGATCGAATTGAACGGGTGCATCCAGTCCTTCCTGTGGACGAAAAAACTGGTCCAGTCCTTATCCGACATAAAAGGACTCAAGATAAGATCTCCGGGTGGACATCAAACCCATTATATCAAAGCCCTGGGTGCAGAACCGATTTTTATGCCCCTCCCTGACGTCTATATGGCCATCGAAACAGGAACCATCGATGGGCTGGTGACCTGTCCTCCTTTAGTCTTGGCTTTCAAACTGAATGAAGTGGCCAAACACGGAATAGTCACGACTTTCGGTTGTGTCACCGAAGGGGTGATCATGAACCAGGATAGCTGGAAAAAGGTCCCGGATGACCAGAAGAAGGTGATCGAGGCGGTGGGCCATAATCCTTTCCGTACTACCGGAGGATTGACCAGAGAGGCTTACAAGGTCATGATGAAGGAGATTGCTGATAAAGGGGTGAAACTCTATACTCCTCCTGCCGATGAAGCAGAGCGCTGGTTTGACGGGTTTAGAGAGGTGACAAGGAAGTGGGTAGCCGATCTGGAAGGGAAGGGGCTTCCAGGAAAAGAAGTCGTGAAGATGTATAACGTGGAGTGTGAAAAGAGGGGTGTGAAATGCGTCGCCTTCCCACCCGAATGGAAATAAGCATCGCACAGGGAGGAGAAGAACGAAACGATGATGTGGATGAAGATCAAAAAAGGGATCCAGCGTTTTAACTACTGGTTGTGCGCTGGAGGCATGTTTCTTCTCCTTCCGTTGATGTTGCTGACGACGGGCGATGTGATTGGAAGAAAATTTTTTTCAAAAACGATTCCGGGATCATTTGAATTATCCGAATACATCCTGGCCACCTTTATCCTGCTGGGTGTTGCTTACACCCAGCAGGTGAGGGGTCATGTAGGCGTCTCCTTTTTTACTTCCAAATTATCTTCCCGCGGGCAAACCCTGTGCCAGATTTTAACAACCTTCCTCAGTCTGGTCATCATAGCCGTCGTGGTATGGCAGGGATTGCTCAAAGGGCTCGAGGAAAAAACCGTATCAGATATGTTGAGGATTCCCCAGTATCCATTTAGACTGCTCGTGTCCTTCGGAGGGTTTCTTCTATGGATAGAACTTCTGATTGACCTCATCAGTTCAATAGGAAAGCTCGGGAGGAGGTAACCGTGGACCCCATCACTTCGGGAATATTGGGAAGCGTTTTGCTCATCATCCTTCTATTCCTCGGTATGCCCATCGCCTTTGTCATGATGTTGGTGGGATTTGTGGGGATCAGTTACCTAACATCCGTTCATGCCGCAATGCCTGTTGTGGCCAGGACGGTCTATGAAACCGCCTCCAATTATCCCTATACCATCATCCCTCTTTTTATCCTGATGGGGGGATTTGCAGGAAATGCCGGGATCACGCAGGAGCTTTATCAAACCTTTGATAAGTGGTTCAGGAGGTTGCCGGGAGGATTGGGGATTGCCACCATTGCGGCATGCGCTGGGTTCGCTGCCTTAAGTGGCTCTTCTGTGGCTGGAGCGGCAGCCATGGGGACGATAGCCCTTCCAGAGATGAGACGGTTTAATTATGCTCCGAGGCTTGCCACAGGAGCAGTGGCGGCAGGAGGAACACTCGGTTTCCTCATCCCACCCAGTCTGGGCTTTGTGGTCTATGGGATGCTCACAGAGCAGTCCATAGGAAAACTTTTAATTTCAGGTGTCCTTCCCGGAGTTCTCCTCTCCATTGCATTCATAGCGATCATCTTTTTTATGGTAAAAATGAATCCGGCTTTAGCTCCGATGACACCTGGAGCTGTGAGCTGGAGGGAGAAAGTATTAGCTCTTTCGGGAATTTGGGAAACATTGCTGGTGTTCTTATTGGTCATGGGTGGGATCTATCTCGGTTTTATCAATCCTACAGAGGCGGGTGCGA
The DNA here is from genome assembly GCA_030017685.1 of Thermodesulfobacteriota bacterium. Taxonomy (GTDB): domain Bacteria; phylum Desulfobacterota; class BSN033; order BSN033; family UBA1163; genus RBG-16-49-23. Next base: position 14,214 of record JASEHH010000005.1, read on the forward strand.
TCGGCGCAACAGCCCTTTTTGTGATTGTTTTACTTAAAAAGAGATTAACCCTTGACAACCTTTTTGTCTCCCTTCTGGAAGCGGTCCGGATTTCCGTCATGGTTCTCTTTCTTGTTGCGGGAGCCAATGTTTTCAGTTATTTCCTGGCTCTTTCTACAATCCCGACAGCCGTATCGACCTGGATGGCCGGGCTCCAAGTCTCTCCCTATGTCATCCTTGCAATCATCGTATCTATTTATTTAGTTCTCGGCTGTTTTTTAGATGCGATATCTATGATGGTTCTGACGATGCCGGTCATCTTTCCGGTCATCACCACATTAGGATTTGATCCGATTTACTTCGGTGTCATCTGCGTGCTCATGATGGAGGCGGGTTTGATCACACCACCCATGGGGCTCAACGTCTATACCCTTGCGGGCGTGGCAAAGGATGTTCCGATGGAGGAGATCTTCCGTGGCGCTATGCCTTTTCTTATTTCCATCATCGCAATCGTCTTCCTCGTAACGATTTTCCCTAAGATTGCCCTTTTTCTCCCGAATATGATGGGGAGGTAAAGGTAATTAGAAAGAGATAGATGTGAGCGTTTCCGTTCAATAATTGAGAAATCCATAACGAATGTCTGTTGTTTCGTCATTCCCGCGAAAGTGGGAATCCAGACGCTGTCTCTGCGAAAGCAGGGAACTATGTGATCAAAACACCTGGATTCCTGCCTGCGCAGGAATGACAGGACTATTTAAAATATAGAGCATTAATATTGCTGGCATTAATAAAGGGAAACCACTTTAGAAAGGATTGACGATGGAACCGAAGAGACTCAAAAATTTCATTAATGGACAGTGGGTGGAGTCAAAGACACATCGGTGGCTTGAGGTGAGAAATCCGGCCACGGATGAGGTGATTGCCCTCTGTCCGGAAACAACCCCGGACGAAATTGATAGGACGGTAAGGCTCGCCCAGGAAGCCTTCTGGTCATGGAGAAACACGCCCCCACCCCGGCGCGCAAAATTCCTCTTCGATTTCCACGAGAAACTACAGAAACATCAGGATGAGATTGCGGGGTTGATTGTGAATGAAAACGGAAAGACCCTGGCCGATGCACGGGGAGAGATAACCCGGGCGATGGAATATGTGGAACATGCCTGCGCGGGGCCCGAACTTCTTAAGGGGAGTCATGCAGAAGATGTGGGGACCGGTGTCGATACGATGTACATTCGGGAACCCCTCGGCGTTTTCGTATTTCTCCCTCCTTTCAACTTTCCAGCCATGATCGCCCTCTACTTTGTGTGGGGACTTGCCGCAGGAGATACGGCGATCGTTAAGTCGAGCCGTCTGTGTCCGATGACGGTTACCAGGATAGTTGAGATTGCCGAGGAGTGCGGTTTTCCCAAAGGGGTGCTCAATCTTCTACACGGTTCAGGGAGTGGAGTGGGCGAAGCCCTGGTTACCCATCCCGGGACTGTTGGGGTTTCCTTTGTCGGCTCTTCGGAAGTGGGAGAGCGCGTCTATAAAACGGCAATTCATCATAACAAGAGGGCTCAATGCCAGGGAGGCGCAAAGAATCATGTCCTGATTGCCGAGGATGCCATCATCGATGAGATCATGCAGAATGTGGTCGACTCCTGCTTCGGTCATGTGGGAGAGCGGTGTTTTGCCGTATCGAATGTGCTGGCTGTTGAGAAGGTTTATGGGAAGGTCAAAGAGAAGTTCCTCGATCTCTCCAAAAAACTCGTCCTGGGCTACGGCATGGAAAAAGGGGTGACCCTGGGTCCGGTCGTCTCCAAAGAGGCTTTAAACGAGATGCTCGTAGAGGTGGATCAGGGGATCAAAGATGGGGCAAAGCTCCTGCTCGACGGCAGGAATCCCAGAGTGGATAAATATCCCAAAGGATATTTTATTGGTCCTACCGTTTTCGAGGCGGAACCGGAGATGCGCATCTTTCAACTGGAGGTGTTCGGACCGGTTCGCTGTCTCAAGAAGGTGAAGGATCTCGCAGAGGGTGTTCAGATCATCAATCAAAGCCCTTATGGCCATACGGCAAACATTTACACTGAGAATGGCGGATGGGCTCGAGAATTTGCCCGGTTGGTCGATGTGGGTCAGGTGGGGATCAATATCGGGACTCCTGCTCCTATTGCCTATTTTCCTGTCGGTGGGAGGAAGATTTCGATGTTCGGCGATATCCGGGGCCGGGCCAACGAGGCGATTGACTTCTATACCGACAAGAAGGTGATCATCAGCCGGTGGCATTCCTCGTTTCAGGGAGTGGCCAAGACACTGGACGATGGTTTTGCGATGAAGTATGGGAAGAAGTAAAAAATCACCAATAACCAAGCACCAATAATCAAATAATAACCAATATCCAAATTCTAATAACCAAATTTTTGAAACACATTGGCTCTTTGAAAAGGCCTCTACTTATGTCATTCCCGTGAAAACGGGAATCCAGAATCTACAACCCTGGATTCCTGCTTCCGCAGGAATGACAAACTTATTGTGCTATGTCACCAAATATTTTTCAAAGCGCTAAATTAATACAAATCTTGTTCGATTATTGGGAAATCGGAAATTATTTGGAGCTTGGAATTTGGTTATTGGAATTTTGATTTAAATTGCTAAAGGGAAAGTCCAGTGGAGGTAACACTTAAATTCATATTGAATGGGAAGCCTATTGAGGTAAAGGTTCCTCCTCACTGGACCCTTCTACGGCTTCTTCGTGAGAAATTAGGGCTCACCGGGACAAAGGAGGGCTGTGGAATCGGTGAATGCGGAGCTTGCACTGTCCTGGTGGATGGTATCCCTCTTCACTCCTGTCTCCTCCTGGCCCCGAAGATAGAAGGGAAAAGTGTTGAAACTGTGGAAGGATTGGGAGGGCGGGATTCTCTCCATGCGCTTCAGAAATCTTTTGTTGATCATGGGGCGGTCCAGTGCGGATTCTGCACTCCTGGAATATTGATGTCCGCAAAAGCGCTCCTGGATGGAAACCTACATCCATCGAAAGAAGAGGTGAAGGAGGCCATTTCCGGTCACCTCTGTCGATGCACTGGATACCAGCAGATCATTGAAGCGATTGAAGCCATCAATAAAGATGTTAGAGAATAGAGGGCAGAATTATATGATTCCTCCTTTTGACTATATAATTCCTGAAACGCTTGAGGAGGCCTGCAATATTCTATGGGAGGCCGGAAAAGACGTGGGAGTGATTGCAGGAGGGACGGACCGGGTGATCGGCCTGCGCAATGGAGATCACAGCCCCCGCCTTCTCATCGACATCACCCGAATTCCGGAACTTCGAAAAATAGAAGAGCAGGACGGAAGGATATTGATAGGCGCCGCCGTTACCCATTCCGAAATTGCCTCTTCTCCTCTGCTGAAGAAATATGGCAGGGTCCTATCGGATGCAGCCTACGAAATCGGTTCGCCACAAATTAGAAACCTTGGAACAATCGGAGGTAATATTGTCAATGCCTCTCCGGCCGCAGATAGCCTTCCCCCTTTGATGGTGTTGAATGCTGTCGGAAAGATCGTCTCCAGAGAAGGGGCGAGAGAGGTCCCTCTTGATCAGCTTTTTAAGGGACCTTATGAGACGAACCTGAAACCCCATGAGATACTGGTTCACATCGGTTTTGAGAAGCTCTCTTCCGTCATGAGAAGCAGTTTTGTAAGGCTTGCCAGAAGAGAGGCCATGGCCATTGCGAGGATGAGTATGGCCGTTGTTCTGCGGATTGAAAAGTCGACGAATCTCATTGAGGATATCCGCATCTCTCCTGGAGCCGTTATGCCCCGGCCGCAAAGAATGTCTGAGGTGGAAGAATTATTGAAACGTAAATCCCCTGACGAGGCAATACTGAAAACGGCCTCGCAAAAGGTTTCCGGGGTAATGGTCCGCACAAGCGGTGTCCGATCCTCAACTTCCTATAAAGCGCCTGTGGTGGAGGCTTTATTTTTAAGGGCCATGAGAAGCTGTCTGGAGGATAGGGGATGAGGAGACAGGTGGGGACGGACATACCGAAGGTGGATGCGCTGGAGAAAGTTCTAGGGGAAGTCAGGTATGGTGCGGATCTCCCTGCAAAAGAGCCACTTTGTATTAAGGTTGTCCGGAGTCCAAAATCTCACGCCAAAATTGTGAGAATCGAAATGGATGAGGCTCTCCGCATTCCAGGAGTAGAGAGGGTTTTTACAGCAAAAGATATTCCTGGAAAGAACCTCGTTGGAACGATTACCAAGGATCAGCCCATCCTGTGTTCGGATCGGGTGAGGTATATTGGTGACCCGGTCGCATTGGTCGCTGCCAAAACATCGGAGGCCGCAGAAGCGGCCGCTAAAAAAGTGGTTGTAGTTTATGAAGACCTTCCCGCTCTGAACCACCCTGAAGAGGCTTTCAAACTAAATGGACCCCTGATTCACGATAAGGGAAATCTGCTTTTTGAATTTCATGTTATCAAAGGGGATGTTCAGAAGGGATTGAGAGAATCCCATCTCATCATAGAAAAGACCTATCAGACGACCTGGGTTGATCATGCCTACCTGGAGCCTGATGCAGGTATCTCCTTTCTTGATGAGAAGGGGAGGGTGACGGTCGTCTGTCCAACCCAGAATGTTCATTACGATCAAAAAGAAGTGGCCTCTGTGCTTGGGTTGTCCCTGGATCAGGTGAGGATCATCCAATGTGCGACCGGAGGAGGCTTTGGGGGAAGGCTGGACATCACGATTCAGTGTTTGTTGGCTCTTGCAGTCTTTCATCTCAAAAAACCAGTGAAGATTGTTTACTCGAGGGAGGAGGTCTTTCAGGTTACGTCCAAACGCCATCCCTTAACGATTCGATATAAAAGTGGTGTGAAAGAAGATGGGACGCTGATTGCCGTGGAAGTGGAAATCTTAGGAGACACGGGGGCCTATGCTTCTTATGGACCAACGGTAGGCATCCGGTCTGCTGTTCATGCTACTGGACCCTATCACATTCCTAACGTGAAGGTGTGGAGTCGGATGGCCTATACCAATAATCCATGGTCAGGCGCGATGAGGGGATTCGGAGTGCCTCAGATGGCCTTTGCCCACGAATCTCAGATGGATCTCCTCGCCCAGGCTTTAAAGATCGATCCCCTTGAGTTTCGTCTAAAAAATTGTCTTCGCATCGGATCCGAGACAGCGACTGGTCAAACCCTGATGGCCAGTGTTGGCATAGGAGAGACCTTGAGAAAAGTGAAGGAGTGCAGGGATAAAGCGAACCACTCCGGAGAGGATCCAAAGAGGCCCTTCATCAAGAGAGGGGTGGGAGTGGGCTCGATGTGGTATGGGATCGGCAATACAGGAATTGCCAACCCCTCGACAGCCCAGATGGAGATTGATCCCAATGGTGAAGTTCGCCTCTACATCGGAGTGGCGGATATCGGGCAGGGATCTGACACCGTCCTTCTTCAAATCGCCTCCGAAGGATTAGGGATTCCTTTGAATGAGGTCCGCCTGATTCGGGCCGATACAGCCTTGACGACGGATGCAGGGGCCACCTCGGCAAGCCGTCAAACCTATATCTCCGGAAATGCAATCCTCGATGCTATTAAATATTTAAAGCAGGAGGCGATCAAAGAGGCAGGTCTACTTCTGAGCATGGATGAAAAGGACTTATTTTATGAAGAGGGTAAAGTCAAAGCAAGAACATGTCTAACCACCTCTCTTCCGGTGAGGGAGGTGGCTAAGAGAAGAGGGAAGGTCATAAAGGGTGAAGGAAGCTTCGATCCTGAGACGACACGGCTCGATCCCAGGACAGGGCAGGGATCGCCCTATGCGACTTATGCCTTCGCCACCCATCTGGCAGAGGTGGAGGTAGACACGGAGACGGGCAAGGTGAAGGTGAAACGGGTTGTGGCAAGTCACGATGTGGGAAGGGCCATCCACCCGAAGAACGTGATCGGTCAGATCACAGGTGGCGTTGCAATGGGAATGGGATTCGCTTTGATGGAGGAGTATGTTCCGGAAGGGACGACCTCTTTTGTCAACTATCTCATCCCGACATCAAAAGATATTCCTGAGGTGATTCCAATTCTTGTTGAAGAGAATGATCCCAGCGGTCCGTTTGGAGCGAAAGGCGTGGGAGAACCGGCCCTCATTCCGTGTGCGCCGGCCATATTAAATGCAATTGCGGATGCCATCGGAGAGAGAATATATCAACTTCCTGCCAACCTGGAAAGGGTGTTGGAGGCAGTTCAAAGAGGTGGAAGTGAAAATTCCAAACATCAAGCACCAATAACCAGATAAATTCCAATGACCAATATCCAATATCCAAAACTGATTTATACACATCGACATTAGTCACAGCAAGGGGCGTCATTCCTGCGAAAGCAGGAATCCATTTTTGGACTGGATTCCCGTTTACACGGGAATGACATGATTGATCGATAAGGAGGAATAGATGCCAAAACTGATGATCAAAAATATTGGCACTCTCGTTTCTGGAGATATTTCCAATCCTCTTTTGACAGGAGATGCACTCATCGTCGAAGGAGGTTTGATCCAAGCCATTGGCAGGGAGAAGGATCTCGATGTGAGGGGGATCGAACAGGTGATCGATGCAGGAAAGATGACCCTGACTCCGGGATTGATCGATTCCCACTGCCATCCTGTCCTTGGGGATTTCACGCCGAGGCAGAAGATGCTTGACTTCATCGAATCCTCCCTCCATGGGGGCGTGACGACCGCTATCTCGGCAGGAGAGGTCCACCTTCCCGGAAGACCGAAAGATGTTGCAGGGACAAAGGCACTGGCCATCCTTGCCGCTAAATCTTTTGCCAATGCCAGACCCTCTGGTGTAAAGGTGCTGGGAGGGAGCATCATCCTTGAGCCAGGCCTGCAGGAGAAGGATTTTGAAGAACTGGCAAGGGAAGGCGTGAAAGTGGTGGCTGAGATCGGCTTAGGGGGGGTGAAGAGTCCCAAGGAAGCGGCACCTATGGTCAAATGGGCAAAAAAATGCGGAATGGTTGTGATGATGCATACAGGTGGGACTTCCATTCCCGGAAGCGCTACCGTTTCCGCTGATGATGTGATCGCAACGGATCCGGATATCGTCTCGCATATCAACGGCGGGCCCACTGCGGTCTCGTTTGCAGAAGCTGAAAAATTGATTCGGAAGACCGCACTCACCCTGGAGATTGCGCACTGTGGAAATTCGAAGATGATTGTGGATGTGATGAAGATCGTAAAAGAGATGAAGGCATATCCACGGATCATCATTGGCAATGATGCCCCTTCCGGAACCGGCGTGATCCCCCTGGGGATTCTGAGGGTCATCAACTTTCTGGCTTCCCTCTGCGGCGTGAAGGCAGAGGAGGCCATTGCCATGGCAACAGGCAATACAGCAAAGGTTTATAGATTGAACAGAGGTGTGATTGAGGTTGGCAGAGAGGCTGATCTGGTCATTATGGATGCACCCTTGGGATCAGTTGGTAAAGATGCTCTCTCTGCGATTGAGGCAGGCGATATCCCAGGGATTGCGGCTGTTTTGATCGATGGCCGGATGAAGATCGGAGTGAGCCGCAATACACCGCCTCCGAATGGGAAGATAGCAATCAGTCAATAAGTGACTAAAGTTGAAAGTGCCTAAAGTGACTAAAGTTGGAAGTGAATAAAGTTTTAAAACTCACTTTAGACACTTTAGCTCACTTTAGTTCACTTTAGTCACTTATACTTTTTGACCCAATTTGAGAGATGGGGATTGATGATGATTGTTAATTTAGAAACCTGTATTGGGTGCGGATTGTGCGTGGAGGTCTGTCCCCTTCAGGCCATCTCCATGACGCCTGAGGAGAAGGCATGCATCTCCGATATCTGTGTTGATTGCAAAGCCTGCACAAGGGCTTGTCCAACAGAGGCCATTGCGCCTGAGGAAGAGCCAAAAGAGGGGGGGGTAAAATGTCCCTCCTGCCCGATCTTCTGCACGATCAGACCTGGCAATACTGGGGCGTGCCAGCGTTTTGTTAATCAAGATGGAAGCCTGATTCGGAATATCCCACTCCAGCGCTATGAGGATGTGAAAGAGATCGTTGGTGAGGTCCATGAGGAGGTGATCCGGAGGCCATTGATTACTGGAATCGGCGCAGGGACGACCTATCCTGATACCAAACCCGCACCCTATATTGTCCAATCGGAACTGGATGGAATTGATGTTGTCACGGTTGTCACAGAAGCCCCGATGAGTTATAGCGGCATCAAGGTGAAGATCGATACGGACACACATATCGGTAAAGAAGGCGCTCCCGTTCTCATCGGGAAAAAGAGGATTGGCCATCTCTGTACGGAAGAGTATGGCTCTAAGATTCTCTCATTAGGAGGAGTCAATCTTCTTACCGGCGAAGAGGGCCTTGTCGTCGCCAAACTTATTGTCGATATCGCCAATCGGAGAGAGGTCCATCTCAAAGTGGAAGAGGGAGCGGAGATGGTTCTTCAAGTGGGCAAGGCTCCTATCATCAATGGCAAAACAGGTACCAGGATGAGAGTTGGTTGCGGCAGTGCATCTATGGGGCTCTTCGGAAGATATTTCCTGGATGCGGCAGATGAGGTGGTTGTCCTGGATTCCCATCTCATCGGGCAGTTCACAGAGCATGCGGCAGGAAAGGAGTTGGGGGCTAAATATAGCGGCGTCCGGTTGAGGGCGAGACAGTCCACTCCCGGTCGTTACTTCGGTGAACATGGCAAGGGATGGGGAGGGACGCCCATTGAGAGCCCGATCGAGATCATCGAGGGTTTCGATCCAAAGATCGCAAAACCGGGGATGACCGTCCTTATCACAGAGACAACAGCAGAACGGGCCGCCATGTTTCGTCTGGATGAGAATGGTAAATTTACCCGGATGGATTTAAGCCCAAAAGCAAAGAGGGCAATCGATATGATGGCCTCTAACTGCCAGCCATCAACGGTTTCCGCCATCTATGTGGGCGGTGCAGGAGGAAGCGCCAGGGCGGGGGTCACAAAGATTCCCGTGAAACTGAATCAAGCCATTCATCAGAACCGAGCAAAACTGACCGTGGGGGGAGCGCCGACCTATATTCTGCCAGGAGGTGGAATCACTTTCTTGGTCGATGTGGAAAAGGTAATGGTGAGAGCCTTCACCTATGTGCCGACTCCTGCGACAGTTGTTCCCCTCGAATATACGATGAGGCTGGATGAATATCTGGAGATAGGGGGGCATAAAGAGAAAATTCGAAAATTGAAAGAGGTCTTGAAGGAGATTAAGAAATAAATAACCAATACCCAAAAACCAATAACCAAATAAATTCCAATCACCAATATCCAATATACAAAAGCATTATTTAAGATCAATTTATGTTTGGTGATTGTAATTTGGTGATTGGTGATTATTTGGATCTTGGAATTTGGTTATTGGGAGTTGGTGGATATGAGAATGCAATTGGCCGAGAAAATATACTCGCATGATCCTATTCAGGTTCTTGCCAGCGGAACCGTCCTCGTGGATTATGGTCCCATGAGGATGTTCATCACTGTTATGGAGAAAGGGAAACCTATTATAAGTTTAGCCAAAGAAGGCGCTTGTCTGGCGATACAAATTCTTGAAGACTTGGCAGAATTTCTTCCTGTGATTAAAATAAAATCACAGGAGTTGAAAATCGAAGAGGCCTTTCCTGATGTCGTCCGAAGAATGATCGAAGCTACAAAAAAGATGGGGGAACCCGATCTCACTCCGCTTGCGGCGGTTGCAGGGACGACCTCTGATAGGGTTGCTGATTTTATCTTCAGCAGGGGGGGGACGAAGGTCATCGTTGATAATGGAGGAGATATCGCCATCCGATTGAGAGAAGGCGAGGTGACGAGAATAGGAGTGAAGACAGATATTCAGGCAAGAGATCCAGATTATCTGATTACAGTTGATTCTACGACCGGAATCGGCGGGGTGGCAACGAGTGGCCTTGGGGGAAGAAGTTTCACCAAAGGGATTGCCTCAGCAGCAACCGTGCTTGCAGAAAACGCATCCCTGGCTGACGCCGCGGCGACGGTGGTTGGAAATTTTACCAATGTGGATGACCCCAATATCACCAGAACCCTTGCTGAAAAAATATATCCTGACACGGATATTGCCGGAGAATGGGTGACAGTGGAGGTTGGGAAGTTATCATCAGAAAAAATTGAAGTGGCTTTGAACAGAGGACTGTCCAAGGCATACTCAATTTTCCAGAAGAGATGGATTCAAGGAGCTTTGATTGCTGTTCAAGGGAACGTCGCTTGGACGGATTCATTAGATTCCTTATTAAAGAAATTGTAAAAGATGGAATCGTAAAAAGGTCATTCCCGTGAAAACGGGAATCCAGAGAATTCTAACTACTTGAAAATACTGGATTCCTGCTGGAGTTTATCCCGATGAAAATCGGGGCAGGAATGACTGATAATGTGCTTTTCAGACTTTTTACGAGGCCATTATAAAAAGAAATCTCCCTTGCTCACCCCTCGCGGGAGAGGGGTAGCCTGCCTGCCCCGCCCTCGATCGGGACCGGGGCCGGTAGGCAGGGGTGAGGGGCAGGAGGTGTGATTATGGAAATCAGAAAATATGTCACCATTGTTGAGGAGACCGTGATAGAGGGGGGGAAAAAGGTTGATCCGCCAACTCGGAAAGCAGCTGCCATTGCAGTGATCAAAAATCCCTTTGCCGGAAAGTATGTGGAGAAGCTCGACTCCCTCATCGATATTGGTGAGGCATTAGGAGGGATATTGGGGAAGAAGGCGGTTGAGGCATTAAAGATCGCCCCTGAAAAAGCAGAGAGCTATGGGAAGGCGGCCATTGTTGGAGTGGATGGCGAATTAGAACATGCGGCCGCCATCCTTCATCCAAAACTCGGGACTCCCTTAAGGGATGCGGTTGGTGGAGGAAAGGCAATCATCCCATCGGCCAAAAAGATGGGAGGGCCTGGAACGGAGATCGATGTCCCCCTTCATTATAAGGATGCGGCCTTTGTCAGGTCTCATTTCGATGCGATGAGCGTGAGGGTTCAGGATGCTCCTCGTTCTAATGAGATCGTTGTCGCCATTGTCGTGACCGATTCAGGCAGACCTCACGCAAGAATTGGCGGCTTAAAGAAAGAAGAGGCAAAAAAAGGAGACGGCCTGAAATAGTCCTCATTCCCCCACTCTTCTCTTCTTCTCAATGAGAGAAGGAAGGGTGAGGGGTTTTGTATGTCCTGTACGAGATTTGACCTAACTGACCATTTCAAAAAAATCTTGGATTTCGATTTGCACCCGCAAAGCATGCTCTGGAGCGATTCTGGGATTAAACCATTACGGATGGAAATCGGGAACTCCAATTAAATAGTTGAAAATCATACCGAAAAATTTTCAATGATATGGAAACAGAAGATCTATAACAGATATTGTAACCATCGGAGTCGCCCTTTTTGTTAGGTCTGACCTTTAAAAAATCGCGAGAAAAATCACATTTTTTTCACGTACCCCTTGCCATTCGGTGGAGAATGTGCTATGGTTTACATCAGAAATTGGAAGTTTTTGTTTTCAGGCGGCCACAAAGACTTTTGACTTTGTGGTTTTTTTTGGGACGAAACTTTAGAAATTAGAAAAGGAGATGAAAGAAATGGCTCAAGGAACAGTGAAATGGTTTAATGACAGCAAGGGGTTCGGCTTTATTGCGAGAGACGATGGGACGGAGGTTTTTGTCCATCACTCGTCCATCAATGCTAGCGGCTTTAAAAGCCTGTCGGAAGGGGACAAGGTCAGCTTCGATACGGAAAAGGGACCGAAAGGTCTCAAGGCGGTTAACGTCGAGAAACTTTAAAGGAGCTAATCAGGCTCCTCCGCGGTGGTTGCCTCTTCATCTACCAACCTTCTACTTACCCTAGGCTTTCAGTCAATCATCCTGATCGTCTATAACGTGGCGGTTCGAGCGAGGTCTCGCAAGGCTTTCCCCTTACCCCGTTTTGCAATAGGGTTGCTGCACATTGAAGCGCCCCCCTGCAATATCGGGCACATCCGTACAAAAAGAAAGGAACACATGAGTTTTGATTCGTTTGATCTTCACCCCAAGATTGCAGCCGGCGTCCAGGCGCTCGGCTATTCCACACCCACTCCAATTCAGCGTCGGGCCATCCCACCGGTCCTCCAGGGACAGGACGTGTTAGGTCTGGCCCAGACCGGGACAGGCAAGACCGCTGCTTTTGTTCTGCCGATTCTGCAGCGTTTGGTCAAAACACCCCGGGGCTGCATTCAGGCCCTCGTCATCGCGCCGACACGCGAGTTGAGCGACCAGATCAACGCTACCTTCGAAACGCTGGGTCGCCAGACGCACCTGCGTAGTTTTCCGATCTACGGGGGTGTCCCCATTGCCCCGCAGATCCGAAAACTCCGATCCGGAGTCGAAATCGTCGTTGCCTGTCCGGGTCGGCTGCTCGACCACATCCGCCAGGGCACGATCCAGCTTTCACACCTGGAGGTACTCGTGCTCGATGAGGCAGACCGGATGTTGGATATGGGGTTTCTTCCCGATATCAAAGAGATTGTTAAGCATGTCCCGACCGTGCGCCAGAGACTGATGTTTGCGGCAACCATGCCGGACGACATCCGGCGGTTGGCCAAGGACGTCCTCCGCACCCCCGTCACGGTGCAGGTTGATTCCCCCGCGCCAGCAGCAACAGTCGCTCATGCGCTCTATCCGGTCGCCTCTCACCTCAAGACCACACTTCTCCTTCAACTGTTGCGCCATACCGAAACGGCCTCCGTCCTTATCTTCACGCGGACCAAACACCGGGCCCAACGTTTGGGAGATCAGATCGAAAGGGCTGGCTACCCGGCCACATCGCTTCAGGGAAACCTATCTCAGAACCAACGCCAGGCGGCCATCCGTGGATTCCGTAACGGCTCGTACCGGGTCCTCGTTGCAACCGATATTGCCGCCCGGGGTATCGATGTCTCACGGATCTCGCATGTCATCAATTATGACATGCCTGACACCACGGATGCCTACACCCATCGGATCGGTCGTACCGGCCGGGCCGAGAAGACAGGCGATGCCTTCTCGTTGGTTACCCACGAGGACGAGGCCATAGTCCGTAGCATCGAGAATGTCCTTGGCACCAGGCTGGAGCGTCGAAGGCTGAACGGCTTCGATTATCAGAGGCCCGCGCTCCCGGAGAGAGGCAATAGTAATCCAAGGCAGAGGCAAGCGGCCCGTGGCCGACCCGACCAAGAAAGAACTTTTAATAGAAATCTTTCCCTATCTGCAGAATCATAGAATGTCTTATCTCGTAGGTTTCCTCTCGACGTGATGTGGTAGAAAGCATTTTCGAATTCTAGCCTCAATTGCATAGCCATACCTGTAATCTATTGAATTTGAATTACTTGTCAATCGAATTTTGAAGGTTTGACCCAAGAGCCCCTGGCCTTGTTAAGGGCTGACCACGGTGATGTCCCCAATTATGGCAGAGACGAACGGCGGAATCAGAAGGGGGGGCGCATCTAGTTATGAAAACCGAATTACCGATGCCTGGCACCAGTTTCTCCATTCAGACCTTCCGAATTAAATCATCGATATCTGCCGAGCGGAGGCCCTTTAAGAAGAGAAAGAGCAGCTCCGCTGTCCTCTCTACATCAGACCATTTGATTAACTCCGCCGGCGAATGGCTGTATCGCCTGGGAATGTAGACCCCGCCACAGGGGACCCCTTTTCCTGAGGTATGGATGGTGGAGGCATCAGTCCATGTCCGGAAGATATCCTTCTGGTGAGGGATTTTATTCTTTACGGCTGTCGAAATGAGCCGCTGCCTTATCTTCTTCGAATAGATCGTTCCCTGTCCGAGGGCATTGACATCCATGGAGCGGATGACCGGTCCCTTTCCACATTCTTCCGTGGCCAGTTGAGGAGGGGTGATTGGATCGGCGGCAGGAACAGTATCGACGACGATCGCCATATCCGGCTCAAGGGCCTGGGCAGCGACCTTGGCTCCCCTGGAACCCACTTCCTCTTGAACCGCAGCCACCAGGAATAATTGATAATCGACCTTCTCCTTTTTCATTCTTTCTGCCAGATCGATGAGAATGGCACAGCCTGCCCGGTTGTCAATCGATTTGCTGATGATCGTGTCCTTCCCGATGGATTGAAAATGTGGATGGTAGACAATGGGGTCCCCGATCTCGATCCCCCAGGCTCTGACCTCCTCTGCACTCTCTGCTCCTACATCGATCCAGAGCTCTGAGACAGAAATCGGACGTTTCAGGTCTTCGGCGGTCATCAGATGGCGATTTTTTACTCCAACCACACCGGTATAAATTCCTTTATCCGAGCAGATATCTACTTTGGTGCTGAGCAGGACCCTTTCGTCAAACATTCCGTTAAGGTCAAAGAAGATGTAGCCCCTTGGATCTATATATTTGACGAGCAGACACATCTCATCTGTGTGGACACAGACCATCACCGATCTTCTTCCTTTTCCGACCTTCCCGACCACATTTCCCATGGGATCGATGGATACGTCGGGAAGATTCTTTTTCAATTCCGTGGAAACAAACTCGATCACCTTCTCTTCAAATCCGCTTCCGCCGGGAGTTTCGACTAATTTCTGAAATCGTTCAAGCATCATCTGATTTTTCTGTTTCATCACTTACCCTCACTTTATCCTGTTTTTAATGGATGGCACATATTTTCACCTATTTTCTGAGATAAATCCAGACGTTCAACCCGCCAAGGAGGAGGGTAACGATAAGAATGATCGTAGGGGAAATCTCTATATAAATAATCTTCTCCACATAGTGGATGATAAATGAACCTGTATAGGTGAGTCCGGGGTTATGTTTAGCTCTCAGCCAGGCTTCGAGATGTGTGAGAGGGCAATACCAGTCGAATATCTGAATGATAAAGGCGAAAGCAAGACCGGCGAGGTGGAATGTCTTTACCGCCCGGCTCTTTCTCCCCCAAATGGCTCCGAGAAATAGAAAGACGATCCAGAGAAAATGAATCAGGACAGTGATATCTGCAAGAACCTTATAAAACATTCTTCACTTAAACTTTCCCTAACCATCCCTCTCCACACGGGGGAGAGGGGAAGGGTGAGGGGGCTGGCGGATCTCAAGGGGAGTTGATGGCGAAGCCTTCTCCCTTGCGATCTGAAGCAGGACAACTGCCGCAATCACGCCTATTCCACCTAAAACCTGTAATGGATAGAGCACTTCGCCCAGGACAAAATAAGCGGCAACCCCTGCCACCATGGGTTCCCAGGTCGAAGTGATGCTTGCACGGGTTGCACGGATCCGTTCCATCCCCTTGAAGTAGAAGCCGAAAGGAATGAGGGTGGAGAAGATGGCGATATAGAGAAAGGCGATCCAGACCTTGAGGGGGTGGCTGTCATGGATGATTTTTGTCGGTGGGACAAGAATCATATAGAATATCGCACTCAATCCAAATCCATAAAGGATGAGTGTCCACGGATCATACTTCTTCAATCCTCTTTCACCATAAAGGGCATAAAAAGTGAAGAAAAAAGAGGCGGTCAGGCCACTCATGATCCCGACTTTATTGAGGCGTAAGAGATCGATTTGATAGCCGCCCACAACGAGATAACATCCTGCTACAGCTAAAAAGAGAGCGGAGATCTTTGTCCTGGAAATCGGTTCTTTTTGGAAGAGGAACGCATAAAAAGAGACCCAGACCGGTTGAAGATACTGGAGGAGAATGGCAGGCCCTACATGGATCTGACTGATCGTATAATAATAAAAATATTGCATTCCCGTTATTGCTACACATCCCAGTATGAAGAAGTAAGGCAAGTCTCTTGGGGAGATGACGATCCGCCTCCGGTCGTAGAAAAGAAGAACGATAAGGAGGATGAGCGTGGCAAGGGTCAGCCGGACAAGAATGAGTTCGGCTGGGGGAAGACCAATATTGAAAAGCGATTTTGCCACCACACTGGAAATGCCCCAAAGCGTTGCTCCGATGAGGATGTAGAGATAACCACTCCATTCGCTCTTCTTCATTGCCTCCATCGTTGCACAAAATCAAATAAAAAATCAATCGACTTTTTCTTATGGAAATTGGAGATGGGTTCAGATTTCCTTCCTAATCCTTCACTTCTTTGGGTTGTTGTTTTAATGTCCATTTATTCACAGAGGGTGATGTTCCACCCACCCCGATAAAAGAGGCGACCTCCTGACCTTTTTCCAGGTTAGCGATGGTGTGGATACGCCGATCGAAATCCTTTAATTTGGAGAATTGTTTTTCCAGTTCTTCAATTTTTGTTGAGAATAATTGAATGTGAGACTTTTGAACCAGCGCCTCGTGGCGCAATTGATTCAGGAGAGAGATTTTCTTCTTAACCTGGATATAGTCACACAACAAGAATGTAAGAGCAAGTTGAAAAAAGATGAGAAGGTAAAGGAGGGTTTTAAAAGTTTCTTTTCCCATCCTCAAACGTCTGATCCCGAAGGTTGTATGGCTGAAGATGATGATATTTAAATAATCTTTATCCATCCTTCACTCCGGTCCGAACTTCATTTAAATGGAATGATAAATCCAGGTTCATTTTCAGAAGGGGTCACATTCATCTTTAAAAACACGCGCTGACTCACTGGATTATAAGTTAAACGGAATTCCATAAATATTGCTTTGAATATTTCTTCTCTCTTAGGCTTAAAAGGTTTAAATTTATCCAAGACCCTACCTTCATCAAAATATTTATTTCCCGTTGATGGTGATCCAAAAATGGATTGGCTCGACTCTGGTTTTGATAAGTGAGCTTCGGCCGTCCCCATAAAATTAAAGAGTTTATCTTTCCAAACATGTTGAGCGAAGTCATATGAAGAAATCACACTATCCAGGCATTCTGTCAATGGAATCCTCTTTTTATCTTCCACAGCTTTTACAAAGTTTATTTTGAGTGTGGTTCTTCTCACCCTTGCTCCATAATCTATGTATGGAATATCGGTTAGGGATCTTTTTTGATTTTTTCCTGATAACTGAGTCGTGGTTTTTGTAGGGCCCTTCTTTTCCCGCATGGTTCTTTTATTTTCATCCATTTTTTTTCTTATTTCTTGATTAGTCATGTTATGTATCGATTTTACTTCATCAGCCCATCCCGGAGCGATGAATCCAAAAATGAACAGAATTAACAAAATTGAACCCTTTTTAATCATGGATATTAGAATCTTCGAAATCATCGAATCTGAAAGCTGTGAATAGAAAGTGTTTTTTGATTTCGGGATTTTCTGTTATGCAGGAGATACAGATTTCATATAGATAATAGGCAATTTAAATGCCAATATTATTATTGGAAAGATAGTTAGAGAGACTTTCCAACGATTTGCGTCCAAAGGTCCATTTTGTTAAAATAAATTAAGAAATGGAGAGTTGTTTATGAAGAGTGGAGGAATCTTTCTCGTCTTTTTGAACCTGTTGATCTTCTCAGTCTTTTCAGGGCTTTCAATGGCCGGAGAAGGAGAGAAGACGGACTTCAAGGCCCAGCAGGAAAAGTTGGCGCTGGAGTGGAGAAAGGAGAGGGATGAATTCCTTAAGAGTCACCAGCGCTCCCCTCTGACCCCCAAGGAGAAAAAAATTTTTAAGGGTTTAAAATACTATGCATTCGACCCCAATTATGCTTTTTTCGGGGAGATTAAGCGGACTATCCTCCATATCAACAACCCGGATTATTATGCAACCTTTCTGACCAATAAGGGGACCAACAAACGCTATATCCGATACGGAAAATTTCATTTTCAATTGAACGGGAAGGAGCATGTGCTTGGAATTTATAAATCGATTTTGAGCGATATTCTCTTCATCCCTTTTAAGGACAGGACGAATGGAAAAGAGACGTATGAAGGAGGGAGGTATATCGATGCCGAGATCCTCCCCGGATATAAAATGACTCTCGATTTTAATATGAGCTACAGTCCTTCTTGTGCCTATAACGATAAATTCGTCTGCGTGCTCCCCCCGCGTGAGAACATGATGGAGATTGAGATCCGGGCCGGCGAGAAGAATTTCAAGTAATTGCCCATGGCTGGCAAACCACTCCTGCTTACTGAAGGCAGGCACAAACCATGAAAATGGGCCGTAGGTCACGGTTAGGGTTAGGAGGCCCGTATCGTTTAGCGTCAAAGGGTAAGGGTAAGAATTTAAGACGACACACGTAACCCCTTGACGAAACGGGCGTCTTAACCTTTACCTTTTGACCCTTGATATTTTCATTTTTCATGCCTATGAAACAGGTAGTGGGAATGAATGTGCCTGTGGGCCATGTCGCCATGGCGGTGGATATGCTCGTGGATCAGATTAACCCTGAGCAGGAGTTCTTCATCTTTTAAAATGTCAATGGCGCTTCCTGTTTTTTCCATCCGGTGCTCCTCTGAGAGGACCCCTACGGTTGCCTGAAGTTCGTCCACCAGGGAGAGGTCATGGGTGGCAATGACCAGGGTTTTCCCTGCCTCATTCAAAGCGAGCATGAGTTCCACGAGAAAACATTGCGTTTTCGGATCGAGCCCATTGGTGGGTTCATCAAGGAGCAGAACTTCCGGGTTCGTGGTCAGGACAGACCCGATGGCCACCTTCTTCTTTTCCCCTCCTGAGAGCATATAGGAGGGTCTGTCTTTCAGGTTTTCGATACCCAGCATCTTCATGATCTCGAAAGCCCTGTCCAGAGCCTCTTCCTTGCTAATTTCTAACTGAAGGGGTCCGTAAAGGAGTTCATCAAGCACCGTGGGACAGAAAAGCTGGACATCCGGGTCCTGAAAGACATATCCAACCCGTTCCCTGAAAAACCGCATGAAGCCCTTTTCCTTCAAACTCTTTGTTGAAACCTCATGCCCCCTGAAAAAGATTCTGCCGCTGGAAAGAGGAATGAGTCCATTCATGATCTGTAGGAGAGTTGTCTTCCCGGACCCATTGGCGCCAATGATAGCAAACCTCTCTCCTTCTCGGACTTCAAGATTGATGTTTGAAATGGCCGAAATGATATCTTGATATTTATAGCTGGCGCTATCGAGGACAATCATCTTTTCCACCTCTTCACCCCTTAAATCCATAGGATCAGAACTCCTGCCAAGAAAAGAAAAGTTCCTACTGACCAGTCCCATCTGCCGAGCTTCGCAAACACGCTGATATGGATGGGCCCTGAAAACCCTCTGCTGAGCATGGCCTTGAAGACCTCTTCACCCCTCTGCTGTGTTTTTCCGAAGATGAAGGTGATCCTTCCGGCAATCCATTTTCTTGCACTCCCGTGGCTGAGGTCCCTGATCAGCCTGCTTTTTTTAGCAAGATACATCTCCTCCAAGATTCGAGCGAAGAGGAGGAAGTACTTATAGGAAAGGCCAATGATGAGGAGAAGAGTGTCAGGGATTTTGAAGACTCTCAAGGCTTTCAGGATCTCCGGAAAGGATGTCGTGTGAAGGATCAAAAAAGAGAGGGAGAGAGAGTTGAAGACCCGCAGCGTGAGCACAGCCACTCCATGGAGTCCTTCCTTGGTGAAGCCGATCGTTTCTGGAATATGATAGATCCAGAGCTCACGGGATTTCGAGAAGTGAAAAATCGGAAGGACCAGTTCGCCTTCCCTTGCAACATTTAAAGCAGAGGGAAGGGCGATGAGAAAGCCGAAAACGAAGGTGAGAAATAGAATCTTCCGGTAAAAATAGGTAATCTTCAGTTGAGAAAGGATGGCCAACACAAAAAAGAAGAGGCTGATGAGGGTTGCTGAACCGATGTCGCGCTTGAGGCTCACGATCACTAAGAAGAAGGCCATGAACAGGATTTTGACCCGGGCGTCCACCCCCTGGAGAAATCCATTCCTTGAAGTGGACTCCCATTGCCGGTAAGCGGTGCTGATCGCTTCGCCAATATGGTGAAGGCCCTTTTCGAGAAAAGATATTTTTGCCTTCCCCTCAAGTCTGAAGGACCCAAGGGAAGGCCGAACGAGTAAGAACGAAGGTATCCAATCTCTCATAAGTAATTGCCCATGGCCGTTAGGTTACTCACGAACCATGAAAATAGCCTGTGGGTAAGGTTATGGTTACGAAGCCCGTTTCGTAATTCGGTAAGGGTTACGTAAAAAGAATTTAAAGACGGTAAACGTAGCCTTTTATTAACGATACGGGCCTCGTTACCCTTACCGTTAGACTTCTATTTTCTAACTAATGGCTTCTTATTTAAAAGTAAAATGAAAGGGTTCCGATGATCCTAACCTTTTCGAGTCCTTCAGCCCCCTGTTGCTCATTCTTTTCATTCAAATGCTTGAGGGTTGGAAATTTTAGCAATAGTCCAAGATTCGCATTCCAGAGTTTTGGGAAGGAGAACCTCAACCCTGGTGACAGGTAGAGGATTGTTCCGCCAGTGGCCCTCAGCTTTTCTTTTCCTTCTTCATCTCTTGAAAGATGGAGGAGATTGAGCTCAAGAATGCCATCGATCTTCGAGATAAACTTCTCGGGTTTTCCATAGAGTTCATAGACTCCGGCAAGGTTGGCCCTCCACTCATTTCCGAATTTGAAATTTTCTCTCCGTGTAAAAATTTCATAAGCGGTTTCCGCAACCAAAGTCAAGGGCCCTGTGATCTGCCTTGCGGCAGAAACACCGAGGGTAAAGGTGTGACTTCCGAAACCAGGCTGCATCCCGGGGTCAATCTCTTCCCCGAGTTCTTTACGATTTTTACCGGTAGGAAGGGTGAATCCTCCGAATAGAGAGAGATAGGTCTTCTTCGTTTCCTCGAATGAGACGGCGGTGTCCTTTGCCGTGTTCAGACGAATCGCCTTGACGGATGGGTCATAATTCAGTCCGAGATTAAATAGAAATTTGACATCCCCTATGCCTTTTAAAGAGCCGAGGTCATCCTGTCTCTTGATATTGTAAGGCAGGAAGAGACTGCCCGTAAGGGAGGATGTTATTCCGTAAGAGAGGCCCATGTTGTAAAAGGTAAAAGAAGATTTATTGGTGGGTTCGGCAAAAGTTCGCTTCTTCCACTCCACCTGCTCAATCCTCGAAGACAGGACAAAGCCTCCCTGTGGAAGGGTAAGGGGTGAATTCGTTTCAATCGGGCTACCGGGGCCGAGAGCAAGACTGACGCCCCCATGATGTGCCATTGCCGGTAAGGGAAAAAGCAAAATACTGAAACTCAGAACTGCCACAATCCATTTCATTTTAAGTTCCTCCTTTCTCGAGTTTTAAAGGTTTATCTGTTTTAGTCTGGAGCTTTCTCGATTTCAGCAGGGCATAGACACCGAAGAGGCCGAATATGAGGCTCACTCCAATGATCAGTTTTGTATGCGTTGCAGCAAGGGGTTTGCTGAACGTCTTCAGATTGATCGCCTCGTCCACCTTCACTTCGATCGTCACACCATGAAAACCATGAGACGACTCGCCCAGGATCTTGATCTTCCAGGCTCCGGTCCGGTCGGGAACGAAAGAGACAAAACCGTTCTTGTCCGTCCTTCCGGTCTGGTGAGGCATCTTTTCCCCGGGACCATAGATCTCATATTCGGAATAGCTCGCAGGGTCTTTCTCGGAATAGAAGATCCTTGTCGATATCCCTTTCTGTTGGACATCATAGTGAATCGAATGGGCATAAAGAGGAAGATGAATGACAAGAAGACCAAACACAATGAATGCGGTAAAAGCGATTCTCATTTTGTCACCTCGAATGTCAATGTAGATGTCATCGTCACGAAATCGGCATCCGGATCATTCTTCACCGGTTCTTTATAATTCACCGATATGACCTGATGCCCCTTCACCAATTTCACCTTTCCTACGCCTTCTTTGTCTGTTACCGACTGCTTCTGATGGTCCCCTCCCTCTACATCCAATCCTGAAATCGGCTTTCCCAGATGGAGGACCCTGAGAGAAAAGAGGTCTCCTGATTTCAACTCGAAAGGGTTTTGGAGAGGAAGAATGTCAAGTTTTGCCTGTGGAATTGCCTTTTGGACCGGCTCATTCCAGGAAAAGATGGCCTTCGTATAGTAAAAGGACCGGACCGATTCGACCACTCTGCTCGCCTGTCTCTTGGGAAGGTTCTTCCATCCGTAGATGGTCTTGGACCAGTAACCGTGATCGATCTCGGCAAAGAGCAGTGAGGGACGTCCTTCGGTATTGATAAGGACACCGCCCTTTTTCTTTTCTCTTTGCGCATTCATTTCCTTGCCCTGGAGATCGAAGACTTTGATCCCCTTGACCTGGGCAGAGTCGAATTCGAGCCTCTGGGTTCCGTGGCCATACACAACTAAGAGCTCCTCGCCCTTCATTTCAATCCAGAAGTCATGAGCCCACAGGTGCGTGGGAAGGGTCCAGAGGGCGATGACCGCAAAGAAAGCCGGTAACATTTTCCACAAGGTTGTCATTTTGGGCTGCCATTTGAAGATCAACAGTAGAACGAGAACTGTCACTGTAACCTCGAGGAGGCCCACAGCGGTGAGATGGGGGATCATCATCGCAGGGATGGCAATTTTTAGTGGAAAAGGAAAATAGGTAGAAGCTTGGGGGCCGGTCCCATGGAGGTAAGGTTGAAGGCCCAATTCAATGGCGGCAAAGAACCCTCCCAGGTTGATCGCCAGATAGGAGGCGACCCCTGCCCCAATCAATCGATAGAGGAGACCCCGCGAAGAAGTGGCCTGATCACTCAGAGGTATTTTGAATAACTTGTGACATGCTTTGACAAAGACGCGGTACACCGAAAAACCTGTCAGCACTCCCACAAATGCCACATTAAAGCAGTTGGCACCAATGGCAGTGATCCCTCCATCACCAAAAACCAACGCCTGAATGAATAAGGCAGTGGAGACCGCGAGAATCGCTGCCCACGGGCCCAGAAGCACTGCGACAAGGGTTGAACCGGTGATGTGCCCGGTCGTTCCTCCTGGTAAAGGAAATGTGAAGATCATGGCCACCATGCTAAAGGCCGATGCCATGGCAAGAAAGGGGATCTGGGTCACTTCAACGCTCTGTTTGACCTTTCTCGAGGCATACATCCAAATCGGCACCATGACGGCCCAGAGGCCACCATAGGTTATGGGTCCCAAATATCCATCGGGTATGTGCATAAATCCTCCTTGTTCAATTTAAAAAACGTGACTTTGTCCGTTCGCCATGTCTGTTTATAAATGTCTTTTTCCGTCATGCCGGACTTGATCCGGCATCCAGAGACCCTTGAAAACACTGGATTCCGGCTTTCGCCGGAATGACAATTTTTTAAAAAACGTAATTTATGGACAGACACTAAATAAAAAAGCCACGAAGAGTTTCTTTCGCTTCTGCGAAAGTTTGGCCTTCGTGGCCTTAATAGATCATTGAAAATTGTAAAATGCAAAGTTAGCAGTTCAAAATAATGTTCAGAATGAATATTTTTCTTTTTCTACTTTTACGAATTCATCAATGCTAACTTTTTAATTTACAATTTATATTTTGCATTAAGGTTTAAGGGGATTTAGACTTCTTCCAGTACAATCCGGTGGTCGAGGAGATTCATCTCCTTGATTCGAGCTTTAATCCTTTTCTGTTCTCCGAAGATATTCTGGAGGTAGAGCTCCTCCTTTTCCGGGCGAAGGACGGAGATGTCCTCAAGGATCAATTCCTCCTTCCCTTCTTTTAGCAGGTATGCATTGGCCTCACACATGGGTTCCTCCTATATAAAATAACGTGTCCGTGCCCGTGTCTCGTGTCCGCACATCCCTTTTTCAGTCCTGAATAATTTCCTTTATCCGTTTGATCAATTGGTCAATCAAATGGGGAAGGGGTTCCTTGGGGGCTCCGATGATTTCCACATCGGGCATCTTTAAGGGAAGAAGACATTTCGAGGCGGGAGACGATGCAATGGCCTCTGCCATTTTCGGCGTCAACTCCCCCATCATCGAATTGGCAAGGACGATGGCTGTTGTCCCCACGATCATATCCACTGTCTTAACTGTTTGAACGATGGCGTTTTCTCCGGAGGCTCCTTTATTCGCCCCTGCCTTTAACATCGCCCCCGTGGCCATGGCGTTTGTCCCTAAGCCGATAAGATCCACTTCTTCTCCGAAGGCTTCTCGAAGGCGTTTGATCATCAAGCCTCCGATGCCCCCTCCCTGTCCATCAATCACTGCAATCAACTTTTTCTTTTCCATATTAAAGCAATAAAAAAGCCACTTGTGGGCCCCCCTTTCCTGAGGCACTTCACCTTCGTGGCTAATTTTATATAAACGGAACGGGGGGGATTTGTCAAATTTTTCTTTTTCTGCCTACGCAGAAGACCACGCCTGCGTGCCGTAACGTACTTCGGTGTGCAGGTACAGCCTTGGCCGTGGATGAATTCGTAGCTCCCACCGAAAGCATTCCAGTGCCAGAGGTATCATGCTTCGGCGGATTTTGTTGAGGGGCGGATAACCCACCGGAGCCCCCGCCTTCGCGAAGGCCGCTTCGGCGGCCGTAGGAAGGTTGGCGAAATTTTACCTTTCACTTTCTTATCACTTCAAGAGATTGTTAAAAAATCAAATAATCTATGCCCTCAGACCGTCAGAGCATAAAGAGCAGGTGGTTTGACCCCTAAAATACTGAGTTTGAACATAGCACCTACAAAGAGTTAGGATTTGCCTGCAGTTGGAGTTGATGATTTCCGATTGAACGGCAAAACTCACCGGCGGCAATTCGCCGTCTGCCGGAGGCCTTATAAGCGTTAGGCCACATCAATACCTTATTACTGATGCCTGACCCCAAGCTTGTGCTATTTTCATGAAATTTTTTCGTTTCGCCTCTTGAGTTTTTTTGGGGGGCAGGTCTCGCATACAAATTTTTAGACTCGCTCTTTCTGTATTTTATCCAGCATTGCTTCGGCTTCGGCTATTGTACGGTCAATTACTTCTTCTACACTGGGAACGTCTTTAATGCCGCCAACATTCTGGCCGGCAAAAAGTATGCCCTCACTGACATCGCCCTGACTAATGGCCATCAGATGGCGCCTGTTACCAACCGCCTGGCGGGCCAGTACCCACAGCGGTTGTCCCTCTTCCTGTCCCATCATCTGGAAGCTCATGACAATAAATTTCCCGTACGAGAGCTTCATAAAGTCTTTTACTTCCTTGGCGCCTTTGAAAGCCTCCACCATGGGGAAACCGCTCCTCATCATCTTTTCGGCCGCTTTCGTTTTCAGTACCCTGCCCAGCATACCGTCAAATACGTTGCTGTACAGTGTATCCTGCTCTGATGCCTCAATGACCAGTTGCTTGTAGTTTTCATGTACCATGCTTTCCTTGGTAACGGTGAACCGTGTACCCATGGAAATACCATCTGCACCCAATGCCAATGCAGCGGCAAGACCCCTACCGTTGTAGAAACCGCCGGCTGCGATTAGGGGAACCGTTACCTGGCCGGCCACTACGGGGATCAGCACAAGCGAAGTCGCTACATCACCATGTGCGGCCGCTTCGTGGCCGGTTACGACCAGCGCATCGCAACCGAGTTGCTGCGCTTTTGCAGCATGCCTGGCTATCGCTATGGTACCTACTACCTTTCCCCCATATGCATGTACCTGGTCCACAAACCAGGGCTTGCCCAGTGAGTAGTTTATTACTGGGACTTTCTCATCGATGGCAGCCTGGATATTTTCCTTGGCGTTGGGACCAATTAATATCTGGTTGACGCCAAAAGGTTTATCAGTAAGCTTCCGGATTTCCCTGATTAATTTGAGCGTGTCTTCGGGACCGCAATGCGCAATTGCCAGGATGCCGAGGCCGCCGGCATTACACACCGTGGAAACCAGTTTGGGATCTGTAATCCAGTTCATTCCTGCCAGCATTATCGGATGTTTAATTCCGAATAACTCCGTCATACGTGTTTTGAACATTAATCTATTCCTCCTAACGAAGTTACCGAACTCAATTCCGAAAAACTCACCAAAACGCTACAGCTAATCCCTGAGAAAATACCGGTCCGGATCGAACACCCGCAGGGTAGCCAGGTCTCTGTCATCGGGAACAGGAAATTTTGTCGGATCATCGATGACCCTCAAATCCCATCCGCATTGGTCCAGGATCTCCCGGATTGCCATATCTCTTCCTTTGGGCAATTGATCTTCAAAATAGGAGGTGAGAGTGAACTCTCGGTCGTCGCCCAGTTTTTCAAACACGCCGAGGGGGGAAACAAGGGTCCTGGCTGCTGGACCTGGACTTGTTATGAAAGGGAGTTTTTCGACGAAACGTTTCCTGGACTGAGGCATGATCACCACCACTTCCCTGGCGGCGGACATCACATCGTTGGCGCCTCCGGAGCCTGTAATTAGCGTCTTCTTTTCAGTAAAGGTAGTGTTCAGGTTTCCAAATTTGTCCACCTGGGCGGCGCTCAGCGTCCCAAGGCACGCCGTTCGCCGGTTCGGCATCATAATCCCGAGCATGGTGAGAATACTGCCCAATTCAATGCATGTAGGAATATTTGACAGGTTAAAGAGAAACGGCTCGCCCGGCCTGGGATCGAACCCGAAAAAGCCCAGTTCCGACACCAGTTCCGCCTCCGCCCCTTCTTCTTTAAGGCCGTATATTGCCACCCAGGCGGCCAAACTCGCCAGGCCTGCACCGGCGAGAATCAACCTACACGGGCCTTGCCGTATTTTGTTCCTGATGATTTCCGCACCGGCCAGCACTGCCCTCTCTAAGGGAGAGGGGATAAGGGATCTTGCGCTGATATCAAGGATTTTATCGTTCAGGTCATAGAACCATTCGTTTTGATGAGAACGGCCCTTCAAAAGATGCACCCTTTTGCTTCCCAGCCTCGCAAAGTAGTCTTTGCGATCTTTACAACCCAGAATCCATTCCTTGATCCAGACATCCAGTGCCCCTGGATCCTTTGCTGCTTTTCTAAGCTCGATATAAAATGGGATATCCTCGCAATAGCTGTCTACCCCAGAAAGGCCCTGGCTGTTCAATCCGCTGGGATGCGCACCCATGGGCATTTCGGATACGGTGCTTACAAAGCTCCCGGGAAGTCTCACCAGATGAGAGTTTTGGCGTATAAAATCCGTGGAGACTATCTTTTCTACGGTTACTATTGCCCCCTTCCTGCTCCCAAAAATACCGTAAACGTCCTCTCCCCTGGGGGGCATAAAAATGGTATTTCCGAATTTATCGGCGGCATGTCCATGTACTAAGGTGATATCGGGATTAAGTGCCCGAACCGCTGCGAGTCCCGGTACTTCTCCGAAGGGATCGTCTATAACCCCGCAGTCCTTCTCGTTGGCAATTGCCATGTCACTTCCCACAAGGGATCGCGTAGGTAAAAATCCGATGCCCATGGCGCCTGCAAGAAGCCTTAGGGTAAAGGTGAGAAAGCTCCAGTTCTCAAATGAGACCCGATCCTCACTTAAGATTCGATTATAAACCGGGTTGGGCCCCATTGTAGGATAGGCCTCGCCCACAAATGCAGTGATGGCCTTCTTAATCATCCCGGCGTGGAATAGCGTCATTATCGGTCCGTGAAGCGTGCCGGCCACAATGGTGAAGTTCGGTCGCCGATTCCAAAACTGCCTGTACAGTTCGTAAATAGCGGCATGGGAACGATAGTGCAGGCCTAAAACGTGAATACTCATTCCCTCCTCGATATTCTGCCGGATGGCCTCGCCTAAAGGCACGAGTTTTGACTTGCCTTCCTCAGGGGGCAATGAAAAACGTGCCTCGATAATGTCTTGAAAAAATTGATATATTCCTGTCTCAGAGGAAATCATCTCCACCTCTTTTTCCTCTTGTAGCGTTTGTAACCCTTTATAGATCCGTCCTTTGTGATTCCAAGATAGAATTCCTTGACATCTTCCTGCTCCTCCAGCCGTTTAGTGGTGTCGGAAAGAACGATCCTTCCGTTTTCCAGAACGTAACCGAACGCTGCGACATTCAATGCCCGGTGGGCGTTTTGCTCCACCAGCAGGATTGCTGTCCCTTCTTCATTGATTTTTTTGATGATCCTAAAAATCTCATCAACTATGAGGGGGGACAGGCCAAGAGAGGGTTCATCCAGCAGAAGAAGTTTTGGCCTCGACATTAGGGCCCGGCCGATGGCAACCATCTGTTGTTCGCCGCCGCTTAGGGTCTCTGCGCGCTGGCTTTTTTTATCTTTCAAAACAGGAAAATGCCCAAAGACCCTGGCATAATCACTGTCAAGGTCATGGTCTTTTCTCCTTATATAGGTCCCCATCCTAAGATTTTCCTGAACAGTAAGCCTTGGGAAAAGCTGCCGACCCTCCGGAACATGGGATATCCCAAGACGAACAATCTTTTCAGGGTCCGTCCTCTCAATCCTTTTTCCCATAAATTCGATTGTCCCCTTTTCGGGCTGGTCATCGTTGAGGACCCTGGAAATTGTGCGCAGAAGGGTTGTCTTGCCGGCACCGTTTGATCCGAGAACCGTGACAATCTGGCCTTCCTTCACTTCGATGGATATCCCCCTGATCGCCTCAATGAAACTGTCATAATAGGTCTCTATGTTATTAACTTCTAACAACGGCATTACTCTCCCCGAGATAGGCATTAATCACCTCTTGATTGGACTGAATCTCCTCAGGTTGACCCTCGGCGATGTTCTTACCGTAATCTAGTACTGCAATGCGGTCTGACACCCCCATAACGAGCCGCATGTTATGCTCAACAAGGATGATCGTTACACCGAGGTCTTCTTGAATATCCTTAATCCATATCATCAGATCCTGAGTCTCTTCCAGGCTCATGCCTGAGGAGACCTCGTCCATTAATAACACTCTTGGTTCAAGAGCAAGAGCTCGTCCAAGCTCCACGAGTTTTTGCACACCATAAGGCAGCCTTCCAATCCGTTTATTCCTATGCACCTGAAGTTCGAGAAAGTCAATGACCTCTTCCGCCTTTCTTCTATGCCCTATCTCTTCCCGCCAGGCCTTTCCGTAGAAGATAGCTTGAGAGAGCAGGCCCGATCTTCTGAAGATATGCCTGCCGAGAAGGATATTCTCAATAACGGTCATGTTGGTAAAAAGCTCTATGTTTTGAAATGTTCTCGCGATTCCGAGTCTGCTAATCTCGTGAGCCTTCAGTTTCAATATGTCTTGGCCTTGAAAAGTGATCTTGCCTCTGTCGGGGTTATACAGCCGGCTAATGCAATTGAATAGAGTCGTCTTTCCCGCACCGTTTGGGCCAATAACTGATAAAACCTCCCCTTCATTAACTTCCAGACTCACATTATTGAGAGCCGTAACCCCCCCAAATCTGATTGTCAGATTTTGTACGCATAGGAATTTCATATTAGATCCGTTTTTTCACCTGTTATAGAGGAAACGTTCGCCACCAGTTCCTTATTTTGACCCAAAAGCCATAAAAGCCAATAGGTCGGTAGATTACGAACAGCATAAGAGTAATACCGTAAACCGCTGCCTGAAGACTGTATCCAGTTTTGACCGCTGCGGGCAAGTAGTCCTTGGTAAAGGAGATGATCTCGGGTAGTACAGTAATGAAGATCGCCCCCATAACAGAGCCAGTGATTGATCCAAGCCCTCCCACTACAACCATTACGATGAATCCGATGGAATGAAAGAGGGTAAAGTTGTCAACGCTTATAAAGAGAATGAAATGGGCGTAAAGGCTTCCTGCCAAACCCGCATATATGGCGCTCACCGTGAAGGCCATGGCCTTATACCAGCCAAGATTAATACCCATAGTTTCAGCCGCGGTCTCGCTGTCTCTGATGGCCATCAAAGTGCGCCCGAAGCTGCTCCTGACCATGTTTTTTGCCATGAAAAGGAGGATTGCTAAACTGATGAATGTAATGAAGAAGTATTTCTTGTATGAATCGAATGTCAGCCCAAAAATGATTGGTGGAATGACAGCAAATCCGTCGGCCCCACCCGTTAAACTTCGCCACTGCAAAATCATTTCATCGGTAACGAATCCGAATGCCATTGTCGCCAGTGCCAGGTAAATTCCCGTAAGCCGGAGTGAAGGAAGCCCCACAACAAAACCGATAAGTCCCGTGAGGGCGCCTGATGCAGGTAAGGCAAGCAAGAAAGGAACGCCGAGTTTCACGGTTAATATAGAAGAAGTGTAAGCACCGATAGCCATAAATGCAGCGTGTCCCAAGGAAATGAGTCCTGTAAACCCACTCAAGATATTGAGGCCTACTGCAGCGATGATATTGATGAATATCAGATTGAGCATGTAAGCTACATAGTCCCCGCCTATTTGGCAAAAAACGACAATCCCCGCCACGAGAGAAGCAATCCATCCCCATTTATAAAACTTATCAAAGATACGAATATCTTGCGAATAGCTTTCTCGAAGATCCATTATATTCACACCTTCTTCTGTTCGTGGGTGCCAAAAATTCCTTCAGGCCTGATCATCAGCACTGCCATCATAACAATATACGCGAAGATATCCTTAACCCAGGGGGGTAGATAGATACCAGCCAGGTTCTCTGAAATCCCGATGATCACTCCCCCCACGAGCGCACCAGGTATACTGTTGAAACCGCCGATTACAGCTGCAGGGAAGGCCTTGAGACCGAGGAAACCCATGTTGACGCTCAGAAAAGTAATAGGAGCGATAATCATTCCGGCCACGGCACCCACCATAGCGCTGATAGCCCAGGTCATGGAATAGCCCTGTTTTACGCTGACGCCCATCAGAAGACTTGCCAAAGGATTCTGTGCCAGCGATTGGAGGGATATGCCCAAGGTCGTGAACTTGAAAAAAAGAAAGAGAAGAATGACCAGACCAAGGGTAACCAGGATAATCGAAATATCAACGGGAGCTATGACGAAACTACTGATCCTGATGGTTTCTTCCGAAAACAAAAGCGGGAAAGCGAGGGTGTCGTAAGACCAGATCATGCCTGCGAAGGCCCTCAAGGTGATGGACATGCCTATGGTCACAATGATAATCGAAACTACCGGTTCTCCAACGAGAGGTCGAATGAGCACCCGCTCAAGTAATATGCCTATGCCTCCACAAATGATGGGGGTTAGCAAAAAAGCAAGTACAAAAGGAACGTTAAAAATGGTGATCAGGGTAAAAGCGACAAAAGCTCCAAGCATCATTATTTCGCCCTGAGCAAAATTGATCACCGCGGTTGTCTTGAAAATCAGGACAAAACCAATCGCAATCAATCCATAAACACATCCCAGAGCCAACCCGCTTATGATCTGTTGTATAATCATGCCGACCTTTGCTCTCGCATTCTATCAATTAGTACATGCTCTCAATGATATCTTTATATATCTCGCTTACCTTTTTTCTCTTCACCTTCATGGTTGGAGTCAGTTCGTCGTCTTCTTGGTCGAGAATCTTCTCGGCAATGGCGAAGTTCTTAATCTGCTCCACCCGGCTGAGTTCCGAGTTTACCTTTTCCACTTCGTCCCCAATCAGTTTTCTTATCTCTTTTGTCTTAGTCAAACTCGCGTAGGTTGTGAATGGGATTCTATTGTCTTGGGCGTATTTAATAATGTTGTCTTCGTCAACGATGATTATTGTTGTCAGGTATTTCCTCCTGTCCCCGATTACGACGGCATCTACTATATAGGGACTAAACTTCAGCAGGTTTTCAATATACTGCGGGGATATGTTCTTTCCACCCGATGTGATGATCAAGTCCTTCTTCCGTCCGGTTATTCGCAAAAGTCCATCATGAGACAATTCTCCCAGATCTCCAGTATGAAGCCATCCGTCAATCAACGTCCGTCTTGTATTCTCTTCATCCTTGAAATAGCCCTGAAACACATTGTCTCCTCTGACAAGGATTTCACCATCTTCTGCTATCTTGACCTCAACCCCTGGCAATGGCTCTCCACAAGTCCCCAATCGTATATTCTGGTCCCTGTGCACAGTGACCAGTGCCGAGCTTTCCGTCATTCCATAGCTTTCTCGAATATTCACGCCCAATGCATGAAAATATTCCAAGACGTCCGGGCTTATCGGAGCTGCCCCCGATAGGATAAAACGAGCCCTGTCGATTCCCAGAAGTTTTTTGATATTTCGAAAAATTGTAATCGATACAAGGAGGTTAGCTAATAAAAGCGGAATAGGCTGTCGCTGGTGATTTAATCTCCGTCGTGCTGCCTTGTTTCCTATATACATCGCAAAACGGTAGCACTGTTGTTTAATCCAAGTGGCCTCCTGAACGCCAAGGTTGATGAACGAGTGAAATTTTTCCCAGATCCTCGGAACTGCGAAGAAGAAGGTGGGAGACACTTCTCTGAGATTATCGGGCACCGTGTCGGGACTCTCTGCAAAAAATACTGTGAATCCCATGTTGATGGCGTGATAAACCGACAGGGTCCTCTCAGCAATATGACAAAGGGGGAGATATGAAAGGACCACGTCGGTTTCAAAGGCCGGGACTTGCCTGGCGAAGGCGTTGCTGTTGAAGATAACGTTGGCATGAGATAGCATAACGGCCTTAGGCGGTCCGGTGGTACCGGAGGTATAGACAAACGTTGCTATGTCATCAGGCCCCGTCTTTTCAAGCCTCTGTTCGAAAAGTCCCGGGTTCTTTTCATCGAATTCCTTTCCCGCCTGAAGCAATTCATCGAAGCTCATCACCATGGGATCATGGAAATGCTTTAGCCCTTTCATATCCATGACGACTATCTTCTCGAGCTTTGGGAGCTGGTCTCTGATCTCCAGAGCCTTGTCCAACTGCTCTTCATCCTCGACGAAAAAGAACCGGGCCTCTGAATGGGAAAGGTGGTACGCTACCTCTTCGGCCGAGCAGGTGGCATATACTCCCACCGAGATCCCGTTTACTGAAAGATTGCCCAAGTCGGCATACAACCACTCCGGGCGGCTATCCCCGATAATTGCAACACGGTCTTTCGGATCCAAACCAAGGGCAACCAGCCCCATGCTGACCTGCCGGACCCTTTGGCCGTATTCCCTCCAGGTTATCTTGTTCCATATGCCCAGTTCCTTTTTCCTAAGGGCCACACGTTCCTTGTATCTTTCCACCCTTTGGAAGAAGAGTTTAGGAACTGTATCCTGTGCCATTCTTTTCATTTATCTCCCCCTCAGGGTCGATCATTTACCTCCTCGCCACTCTGTAAGCTTTTCGAACTGTCCACTCTTGGCATTGGCCTTGACAATAAATGCGGAATGAGCGCCGGCTCTCAGATTGGGTCCAAAGGTTATGTTGGGCCCCACACCGGTGTTAAAATCTTTAATTCCCTCCATTGCTTTTACGAACTTCTCACGAGTCAGATCTTGACCGGTGAGCCTTAAGCCCTCAGAGAATACCTTCGCGTAAAGGTATCCGACACTATGATAGAAGCCGGGAGTTCCCTTGTCATACTTCTTTGTTCTCTCTAAGTATTCCTTCCAGCCTGGTCGCTGAGAGTCCAAAAGTTCGCCACAGGCTACCCCCAATAAACCATCGGCCGCGGGACCTGAAAGCTTTATAGTGATTGGGTCTGAGGCTGCAGAGGAGACCATGAAAGTAGGCTTCCAGCCCAGTTTTGCGGCCTCCTTGACCACACCGGCAGTCTCTCTGTATATGGTCGCAAGAAAACAATACTCGACTCCGGCCTCCATCATTCTCACTACCTGGGGATTGAAATCTATAGCTCCCCTTTTGTAAGTTACCGTGGCGATGATAGGGATGCCGTACATCTTTGTCTGCCGTTCAAGGCCATCAAGACAGTCCTTGCCAAAGTCATCATCCTGATATATCATTCCTATTTTGGGCTTCTTTACACCTAGATCGTTGACAATATAGTCCAGTCCAATTCTCATCTGGTCGTTGTAATTCGTCAGGAGAGCAAAAACGTACTTTTTGGGCGGGTCCGCTATCTCAGGAGAAAACGAGCCTAAACCGACCATAGGGAGCCCGATCCTCTCCAGAGCTGGTATCATAGCTTTTGACGTTGGCGTCCCCGCGCCGCCAACGATGGCAAAAACCTGATCCCGGTCATTGAGCTTAGCCACTGAAGCTGCTGCCCTGGAAGGGTTGTAGCCGTGGTCCTCTATGACCTGTGTGATTTTGCGGCCGTGGATTCCTCCATCATCGTTGATGGCGGAAAAATAGACGCTCATGCCGTCGGATACAGATTTGCCGACAATGGCGATGGGGCCTGTCATGTCCAAGGATGAACCCACCTTGATCGAGGTTTCGGTCACACCGGGTTCACCCCCGAAAACATGAACTGTGACAAGCATTGAAAGAATTACTAAACTTACCGCCAACCCCATGATCCTATCTTTTTTACTTTTCATGATCCCCTCCTTTTTTTACTTTTTAAGGTTAAAGTTGGGCTTCCTCCTTGCCAGGAGGGCCTGAAGACCTTCCTGGTGGTCCTCTGTCTTCCAAAGAAGTGACTGGGCTTCTACTTCCCTTTCAAGTAAGGCCGCCAAATCCATTTCCAGACCCCTTTGCATGATATTCTTCATCAGGCCAAGGCTGTCCTTTGGCTTATTGGCCATTCTTTCGGCCAAACCGTTTACTGCAGAATCGAGATCTTCGGAAGGAACCATTTCTGATACAATACCCAATTTCAGGGCCTCCCCGGCAGAAAAGATGTTCCCTTCGAAAACAAGTTTCTTTGCCGCTCGCAGGCCTATAACTCTCGGCAGGAAATACATGCATCCCATGTCAGGGATAATCCCTATGTTTGAGAAGACAAACCCGAAGCGTGCCTTTTCTGAGGCGACGACGAAATCGCATGCCAGTGCCAGAGATGCGCCCCCGCCGATGGCGTCACCATTTACCTTGGCTATGGTCACCTTCTCCAGCATGTAGAGTTGCTGCATCGGCCTTATACTTCGTTGAAGTCGCCTTCTGCTGGCCGGCGGCCCCATTGACTGGAACTCCTTGATGGTGTCCATGTCTCCGCCGGCGGAAAAAGCGCGTCCTGCCCCCGTCAACACAACGCAACGCACCTCATCGTCGGCTTCGATAATATCGAGGATCTCCTTCAGGTCCGTGCACACTTGCGGTGTGATAGCGTTCATGCGTTCAGGCCGGTTCAATGTTATGGTGCCGATCCCATCTGATTTTTCATAATTTATGGTTTCCAGTTCCATTTTACCTCCTTCTCCTTTATGCGAAAAACGCCGATCACTCCATGCTGACAACGATACGAACCGGATTACCCACTTTCTTCTCAAGATCCGAAACCCCCTGATTTACTTCATTCAAGGGAATGACCGAACTAACCGATTCACTGAGATCCAATTTCCCCGAGGCCGCAATGGCCATGAGTCTTTCAAGGTCGCCGATATCGCTTCCAAAGGAGCCGATTAATGCCAAATCGTTGTACACGAAAAAAAATGGAGAAATTATGTTGATTCGTTCCGGTCCGATGCCAACGGTCACGGCCCTGCCTCCTCTGCGCAGCGATCTCACGGCCTGGTCAATAGCCGCGTTCACCCCTACGAATTCGAAGGCCACATCCACACCGTATCCGCGGTTGGCTGACATCACCTCCTTGTACGGTTTCTCGATACCGGCATTGACCGTGATGTCCGCACCTACCCTGAGGGCCCTTTCGAGGGCATAATCGGATGTGTCTACGGCAATAATTCTTGCCGCCCCTGCCAATCTGCAAAACTGGATGGCATTCATTCCCAGTCCGCCGCACCCGAAGATTGCAACAGTCTCACCCGGTCTCACCTGACCTCTTTTCGTCACTGCGTGAAAAGGGGTTGCCCCGGCATCGGTCATAATTGCCGCCTCCCTGAAGGAGACATTGACCGGTATCCTCACCAGATTCTTCGCTGGTATTACGATGTAATCCGCAAATGCCCCATCACGGTGCATACCCAGGACTCTGGCATTGATGCATATCCCGTCATGCCCCTCCCGGCACGGGGGACACGCCCCGCAAGTAACCTGTGGATAAATGGCCACACGATCCCCCTTATTCCAGCCCCGGACCCCGTCGCCCAGATCACTGATGACGCCCGAGGGTTCGTGTCCCAGAGTGATGGGGGTATATGCAGTGGCCACCGTCCCGTCCAATGCAGTATGCACGTCGGTCCCACAGATTCCACAGGCCTTCATCTTGACAAGCACCTCTCCCGGACCGGGACACGGGATATCGATCTCCTCAATTAGCAGGGGTGTCTTCACCTTGTGCAGTCTTGCTGCCATCATCTTCTTTTCGTTCATGCTTTCCTCCCTTTTTAGAGCCCGATGTTTCTGGCTATGATGTTCCTGTGTATCTGGGAAGTCCCCTCGCCGATCTCCAGGAGCTTGCAGTCCCGGTAAAACCTCGAAACCGGATACTCGTCCATAAAGCCGTACCCTCCATGGATTTGAACTGCTTGTGCACAGATATTCGAAGCGATCTCTGTGGCAAAAAGCTTGGCCATGGAGGACTCCTTGATGCAGGGGGCCTTATTAGACGCCAGCCACGCGGCCTGATACGTCAACAGTTTTGCCGCCTCAATCTGAGTGGCCATATCAGCTAACATCCATTGAATGCCCTGAAATTTTCCAATGGGTTGTCCGAACTGGTATCGGGTTTTCGCATAATCAAGGGCTGCATCGTATGCTGCCCGGGCCATGCCCACTGCAAAGGCGGCAGCCACAATGCGCCCCTCGGTCAATGTCCCCATGGCCGCTATGAAACCGGTGTTCTCTTTCCCTAACATATTTGAAGCCGGAACACTGCACTCGTCGAAGACCAGCTCTGCTGCCTCCGATGCCTTCATTCCCATCTTCTTCAACTTTTTTGATACGGAGAACCCTGGCGTATTCTTGTCCACAATGAAAAGGCTGATTCCCTTCATTCCGAGAGAGGGATCGGTGACCGCAGTGACGACGACGAAATCCGCAAAAGTCCCGTTGGTGATAAACATCTTCGTCCCATTGATTATGAAAGCATCCCCCTCTCTTTTCGCCCTGGTCGTCATGGAACCAGGATCCGATCCTGCCCCGGGCTCGGCAAATCCCCAGGCGCCGACCATATCACCCCGTATTCCCGGTATGAGATATTTCCTTTTCTGTTCGCTGCTTCCAAAGAACAATATGGCCGACATGGCGAGATAAAGATGAACATAAATTCCCAGGTAGATCCCTGGTGATACATAGCCAAGTTCCTCCGACATGATAACGGAAAACATGGTGTCCCCCCCGATACCCCCGAATTCCTCCGGAAATCGGGCGCCCAAGTAACCCAGTTCTCCAATCTTCCTGAAAATGAACTGTGGGTACTCTGCTCTTTCCTCGTACTCGTCAACGAGGGAAACTATCTCCTTTTTGGCAAATCTTCGCAGTGCATCGCGGAAAGCTTCTTGCTCATCCGTCAGGGAAAGATCGATCATGATTGTTTCTCCTATTTGCCTTGAAATAAAGGTTTTCTTTTTTCCTTCAATGCCTTGATCCCTTCCCTGGCATCGGCAGACTGGATACACAGCGTCTGGGCATAGCACTCAAAATCAAGCTCCGTGGCCAGGTCCTTGTCCAGGCTCCCTGCCAGTGCTCTTTTCGTCATTTTTATGGCAAGGGTGGGACCGTTTAGGATCCTGTTCACGAAGCGGGCCACCTCATCATCAAGGCTTTCGTGAGGGACGACTCTTGTGAGCATACCCAAGCGATATGCTTCGGGAGCTTCCACCACCTCCCCCAGCAAAAGCATTTCAGCGGCCCTTGTGGGGCCCACCAGTCTTGGAATCAGGTATGTTGCTCCCGCATCCGCACCGGCAAGTCCAACCCGCACAAAAAGCAAGCCAAGCTTTGCCGTCTCCACGGCGATCTTGAAATCGCAGGCGAGAGCCAACATTGCACCACCGCCATAGGCGTCTCCGTTGACCCTTGAAATGACGGGAATGTGAAGAGTCCGTATCCCTTCGATACAGTCGAGAAATACCTTGACCGCCCTTTCAGCAAGGATGGGATCAGCATTAACCCTCAGAACCTCCTCCATATCTGCACCGGCACAAAATGCCTTCCCTTCTCCTGTCAGGATCAGCACCTTGAGTGTTTCATTCTGGCGTATAATCCTGAGCGCGTCTCTTATGTCCACTCCCAATTGGGTGGTCATGGCGTTAAGAACAGCAGGGCGATTCATTGTAATCGTAGCGGTGGCTCCGTCGATAATCAGATTTATGGTTTCATAGTCCATGATCTCTCCTTTCCCTACACGTAACTCTTCAGGTGTTTAGGCTGAAGGCTGTTAGTCGTTGCGCATGGATCGAATCAAGGCGCGTTCCTACAGTCTAAAAGCCTACAATCTATCTACCTGAGTAAGTATCAGCTTTTTTTTCAAACCCAATATCTCACGCGCTTCGTCAGGCGTGGCGATCGGCCTGCCGATCTCCCGGGCGATCCGATCTGTTTTCTCAACAAATTGAGCGTTACTCTCTGCCATTACTCCCCGAGAGATATAGAGGTTGTCCTCCATCCCCACCCTGACGTGCCCCCCCAGCAACATCCCCATAGTAACCATGGGGAACTGGTGAATACCGATCCCTATGACCTGCCAGGTGGACCCTTCAGGCAAATTTTCACTCAGGTAGAGAAGATGCTTCGGGGTTGGAGTATTGATCTGGCCTGGAATCCCCATGACAAAGCTGAAATGCATCGGCTTAACTATTGCACCGATCTTTTCAAACAGCAGGGCATTGTTGATCATGCCCGGGTCATAGATCTCAATCTCCGGTTTAGTTCCGGCTTCCAACATGGTCCTGGCGATCAGCTCCAGGTCCGAATAAGACTGGCTTAGCGTGAAATCGGAAAGCCATTTTCCATTCTCGAAATCATACCGCCCTGTCATGGTAGTGCCGATATTGAACGAGGCCAGCTCGGGTTTCAAGGCGGGTATCATACCTATTCTCTCCTTTAGAGAGATTTTGGCTGCTCCGCCCGTTGAAAGGCAAATCACAAGATCGGTTTTGGCCATTATCCCGTCTGATATCACCTTGAAAACCCCGGGGTCTGCTGTGGGCTTTCCTTCTCTGTCCCTGGCATGGATATGAACGATGGCCGCGCCCGCCTCCCGGCACTCAATGGCCTGTCGGATGATCTCTTCGGGCTGTTCCGGAAGGTTAGGATTGGCCTCTTTCCCGTGTTGAGCCCCTGTCAAGGCAACAGTGATGATTAGTTTTTCCATCCTATTCTCCTGTAAAATGGGCCTTTCTTTTTTCGATAAAGGCGCCCATTCCTTCTTTCTGGTCTCTGGTTGCCCAGTTGAGCCCAACGGTGTTGATGGAAAAATCTATGGCCGTCTCAAGGTCCGTGGTCATCCACTTGTTGATGATATCCTTCTGCGTCTCTAATGCCCTGGGACTTTTTGAGGCAATCTTCTCGGCCCACTTTAAGGTCTCTTTTTCAAGCTCCTCCCGTGGAACAACACTGTTAAGGAGATTAAACTTTTCTGCCCGTTTTACATCCCAAAGTTCACCCATAAAGCATAGTTCCTTTGTCCCGAAGATTCCGATTGCGGCAGGTAGGATAGCCGCCTCCACGATAGCCGGGATCCCCACGTTGATGTTTGGTAATCCGAACAGGGCATCTTCCGAGGCAATGAGAATGTCGCAGGAAAGGGCAAGCTCCAGCCCCGCTCCAAGGCAGCGGCCATGGATTGACGCGATGATCGGTTTTCCTATAAACCGGCATGTGCCGAAGGTCTGGTGGAGAAGCCGGCCTACCTCCCTGACTCCCCAGGAATCCATATCCTTGACATAGGCCACGTCTATTCCGGAACTGAAACCTTTAAGGCAGGCTGAATTCAACACTGCGACAACCACCTCTTTGTCTCTGGCCAATTCCCGGACCGCGTCCGTGATTTCCTCCAGCATCTCACCGTTCAATGCATTCAGGACTTCAGGCCTGTTCAGGGTGATTGTTCCAAGTCTACCCTCTTTCTTATATTTGATTGTTTTATAGGTCATTTTCTTGTCTCTCCCCGGTGGCAATTTACAGGCCGCTCTGTTTTGCAATTATCTCCCGCATCACCTCGTTTGTGCCCCCCCCGATGGTGAAGGCAGCCACGTCCCGGTAAATCCGGCATACCGGGTACTCCTCCATATATCCGTACCCACCATGCATCTGAAGAACCTCATTGGCCACCTCTTTGACCAGGTTAGCAGTAAAAAGCTTGGCCATAGAGATTTCCTTTTCTGCCCTGATCCCACTGTTTGCAGCATCTACGGCCAGATAAGTGAGTTGCCGCGCAGCCATGATTTGGGTGTACAGATCCGCAAGCTTATGCCTCCAGACTTGATATTCCAGAACTGGTCGTCCAGAAATCTCCCTGCTCTCGCCGTATGCCACAGCCTCTTCCATGAGGGCCTCCATGGCGCCCAGTGCGAATCCACACAAAACGATCCTCTCACCCTGGAAATGATGCATGATATACTTGAAGCCCGCGTTCTCCTCGCCAATGATATTTGACGCTGGAACAACGCAATCTTCGAAAGAGAGTTCTGTTGTGGCCGAACAGTGGACGCCCATCTTTTTGAGTTTCCGGCCGACTGAAAACCCGGGTGTATTGGTGGGGATTACGATAAGACTTACCCCTTTGGTACCCTGACCTCCGGTCCGCACTGCCAGGAGGACATAATCGGCTATGGACCCATTGGTAATGAAGGTCTTGGCGCCATTAATGATATAGGAGTCCCCCTCGCGGCGGGCTGTGGTCCTGATAGAGCCTACGTCCGAACCTGTGGAAGGCTCGGTAACTCCAAGGCATCCAAGGAGTTCCCCTTTGATGGCCGGGACGAGGTATTGCTGCTTCAACTCCTCGCTTCCCTCTTCATGGATGGCGGCGGTGCACATTTCGCACTGCATGAGAATGGAAACAGCAGCCCCCATATACTTGGATTTGGCAAGTTCCTCGCAGAGGATCAGAGTGTACCAAAAATCAAGGCCGCTCCCACCATACTTCTCATCGTATCGTGTACCCAGAATCCCCAAATCGCCGAGTTTCAGGAAAACTTCCCTCGGGACCTCACCCATTTCCTCCCAGTGTTCGGCGTTGGGTTTGATCTCCTTCTTCACAAAGCCACTCACCATCTTTCGGAACATCTCGTGCTCATCGGTGAACGGATTCATAAAACTCATTTTACATGCTCCTTTCGTCGTAGGTTCAATTGTCAAGCTTGAAGGCTCGTATTGCATTATCCCGCAGCAATTTCTTTTTGGCTTCGGGTTTTAGGTCTAATTCCTCGACCTCATCAACGCAGCGTTTAAAGGAAAGGAGAGGGTAGTCCGTCGCCCACAATACCTTATCCTGCCCCCAGGAATTGCAGTACGCCTTGAAGGAGTCAGGCCAAAGCTTCGGAGTGCGAGCTGAGGTCTCAACGTAGACATTCGGGAACTTCCACGCCAGAGTCATCATCTCCTCGTGCCATGGTTGTCCCAGATGAGCTCCTACAATCGTGAGATCGGGGAAACCAAGGGCAATTTCGTCTAAATAGATAGGACGGCCGCATTCGGAGGGAAGGAGGGGTCCCGTGTGACCTACCTGGAAGACAACAGCAATGTCCAGCTCGCAGCATTTGGCCAGGAGTGGGTAGTAGAGTTTGTCATTAGGCGGAAGCCCAACTCTCCCGTTCCCATAAGCATAAGGTTCAAGCCTCAGGGCACGGCAGTTGTACTCCTTAACACATCTCTCCACTTCATAGTAGGCCGCCATCCCGTGCCTCGGGTCAACGGTACAGGCCATGGCAAACTTGTCAGGATGTTTCAGTGCCAATTCCCCGGCTTCTGTATTGCTGCAGAGTTCCTTACCCTCGAATACGAACGCGGAAAGGAGGATCTTGACTACCCCTGCCTCTTCCATCTCTTGGAGCAATTGTTCGAGTGTCTTGCCTTTCCTGAACACCTCATAAACGCCGTAGCGCTTGAAGATATGCCAGAATGAATCCGGCCAGAGATTTGACCTTTCAGGTGTGATCAAGGTAGCCCATGCGTCAATTGCACCTACTTTTTCGCTCATTTCATTCCTCCTTACTCTCATTCTCAGATTTACTTCCCCTTGAAACGGGGCTCTCTCTTTTCTGAAAAAGCCCGCTGGCCTTCCTTTGCATCTTCTGTTTGCCTGATTGGTTCCGCAAGAAACTGCTCTAAGCGCAACCCCTCTGCCAAGGGGAGGTCCAGTCCCCGGTAAATGGCCTCTTTGGCTGCCCGGACCGCGAGGGGTGCGTTATTGCATATACGTTCCGCCATTTTGATCGCTTCGGCTATTACCTCTTTTGCCGGAACTACACGACTTACAAGGCCTATTTCAAATGCCTCTTGGGCGTTAATCCGATCTGCACACAGGATCATCTCCAGGCTTTTGGAAAGGGAAATTAGCCTGGGTAGCCGTTGCGTTCCTCCGGCCCCTGGGATGATCCCCCTGCTCACCTCGACAAGCCCGAAAGTTGCGGTTTCAGCAGCTATTCTGATATCGCATGCGAGGGCGATCTCAAGCCCACCTGCGAGGCAATGCCCGTTAATCGCGGCGATAATCGGTTTCCATATGTCAAGGTTGCGTGTAATCCCGCCAACCCCGGGCCCTTTTTCAGCCTTCTCTCTCCTTTCAATAGGCGTCATGCTGCTATAGTAGTTTCGCAGACCCTTGAGATCGCCTCCGGCACAAAAGGCCCTGTCCCCGGCCCCAGTAATAATCGCAACCCATAAGTCAGGGTCATCTCGAAACTCTATCCAGGACTTATTCAGCCCATCAAGCGTCTCCCCGTCGAGGGAATTCATGGCCTCAGGGCGATTGATTGTGATGATGGCAATTTTTTCCTTTTTCTCAAACAGGACAGCCATGAATCTCCTCCTCTGCCTTTTTCCTCTTGCATCAAACAGGACGAAAGCATTCAATGTCCAAGATATGACCCTTTCTTTCTTCCGAAAAGATCGCCCGGACCCTCATGCCATGATCAAGTTTAGTGACCTCAGTCTCGCTCAAAAAATGGACTATTGACGTGTCTGCACCATCGAGTTTGATTATCCCATAAGCTAAAGGGGCCTCTTTTGGATGATGGTTTTCCTTGTGGTATACAACCGTGAAGGTCACCAGAGTCCCTTCCGGTCCCACCTCAACCCATTCATCCGTCTCCACAAAGCACTCCTTACAGAACAACTGCGCAGGCACAATCACCCTTTGGCACAGGGGGCACCTCTTCCCCATGATCCTTTGGCGATCTCTCAGTTCGACAAAAAACCGGCTGGCTGTTTTGCCTGCCGCATAGCTGAAATGCATATCGACTTTACCCTGAAGGACCATCCTTTCCACATGATCGCTCATCTCTCTCCTCCTCTTACTTTCATTCCTCAATGCCCTTGAAGTAGAGGATGTCCCCGATATTCCCCTCTCTCTTCTCCTTCAGCACCGCCTCCACTCGCATTCCGATATACAGTTTGCCCGGATCCCCCTCTTCCAGGATGTGATTGATGGCGGAGTATGCCCCATCTAGCTGAATCAGGCCTGCTCCATAGGGTATGGGCCGCGGTTTTCCCGTGGTCAAATCAATGAAAGAAAAACAAATGGAGGTATAGGCAACCACCGTGCCTTTGGGACCAACTTGCACCCACTCTTCCGTCCTGGCAAAGCACTCCCCGCAAACAGGACGCGGAGGCACCAGGACTCGCCTGCATTCAGGGCACCTTACCCCCATGATTCTTCCGGTCTCCTTCATCTCCTTAAAAAACCTTTCATAGTGTGCCCCGGCAGGAAATCGGTAATGAAGTTTCATATGTACAGGAACTCGAAGAAGCTCTTCCTGCTGTACCTCTCTTCTCATGGTGCACCTCTTAATACGGCTTACTGGACAATATCAGGACATCGCTCCAGCAATAGACCCCGTAGCCGGTAACCAGTGCCAGGTTAACATCCGGGACCTGTCGCTTGCCGCCCCTTCCATGAATCTGGAGAGCGCCTTCGGCCACACGGATTGTTCCGGATGCCCCTACGGGATTAGTTGAGATGACCCCCCCGGAAGGATTAACAGGGAGCTCACCATCCATCTGTGTGACCCCACCATCGATCAGCATTCCACCTTCACCGTCTTTACAGAACCCCAGCGCCTCATACCAAGCGATCTCGGCGTAGGTCAAAGGATCATAAATTTCAGCCACGTCGAACTCCTTCAGGGGTTCTTTAATGCCTACGATTTCATAGGCCGCTTTAGCGGCTTCCCTTAGGCTTCTCATGGTGCTGAGACGATTTTTTACTTCACCCAAATAGATGTGATCATGCCGGGTGACTGCCGCCCTCACCCAGGCGGGCCTGGGGCACCTCTTTTTTGCTATTTCTTCAGAGGCAAAAATAATAGCGCAGGCCCCGTCCGATTGGGGGCACATCTCTAAACGATGAACAGGGTAGGCCAAAATAGGAGATTCAAGCACCTCTTTAACGGTAAGGTCAGGCATCTGGAGGTGGGCGTGCGGATTATTGCAGGCATTGCGACGAGCCTTGACGGCCACCTTGGCCGATTGCTCCTCGGTAACACCCCGATCCGCCATGTATGCCGATACGGAGAGAGCAAAATTGCCGATGGCCGCTGCAGCGATATGGCGATCCCAAAAGGGATCTGTCAGGGCCATGCCTCCTGAGGCATCGCCTTCGGAATGCTTCTCAAAGCCCACGACCATAACCCTATCAAACAGCCCGGAGGCCACATGATAGTAACCCGAAATGGCCCCTGATGTCCCTGAAGTGCCTCCCGTGGAGATTTTAAATGCGTGCTTCATGAAAGCGCCTGCCCCTTCTCCACACCACATGTCAGGAAGCGC
Source organism: Thermodesulfobacteriota bacterium (assembly GCA_030017685.1). Lineage (GTDB taxonomy): Bacteria > Desulfobacterota > BSN033 > BSN033 > UBA1163 > RBG-16-49-23. The sequence goes on from JASEHH010000005.1 coordinate 58,816, forward strand.
TCTCCCTTCAAAAAGCTCCATGTTGGCCAGCACTACCGCGTCAATGTCCTTTATGGTCATTTCCGCATCCTTTAGCGCCGCTGTGGCAGCTTCATAGACCAGTTCCATCTCATTGACATCTTCCCGGCTGCTACAATGGTTGGTCTGCCCGGTTCCTATAATGGCTGCCCTCTTTCCCACTTAGGTCTACCCCCTTTTCAATTTCCCACGATCATCACATACTGCCCTTGCCCACAGCATCCGGTTGTTCCATGGGCTAAGGCCTTCCTGGCCCCCCTAACCTGCCGGGCGCCCGCTTCTCCGCGAACCTGCAAGACCGCCTCCACCAAGCGAGTCAATCCAGCCACTGTAACGGGATTACCCGCTATCATTCCTCCTGATGGATTAACGGGAAGCGTCCCTCCCAAGGATGTCATTCCTTTCTGGAGGATTTTTGCTCCCTCACCCCTGCCGCAGAAGCCCAATAGCTCCGTCCAGAGAAGCTCCTGATAGGAGAAGGCGGCAGAGACCTCAGCCACATCCAGCTCCTCTAAAGGATCGGAAATCCCCGCCATACCGTAGGCCTTTTTCGAAGCCCTGATCAGGGCATCCCCTCCTGCCAAGTCACGGTCGCCCAGGTAATGGGAATCCAGGCAACTTCCTGCCCCGAGTATCCATATCGGCTTTTTTGAAAGGGCCTTCGCCTTCTCTCGAGATGCCAGAACAACAGCGCATGCTCCGTCTGAAATTGGAGCGACATCCATTTCCTTTATAGGATAGGCCAACATTGGGGAATCCATCACTTCATCTACAGTGGCCTCCCTTGCCACCTGGGCATAGGGGTTATTTTGAGCGTCTCTGAGATTTTTGATTACGACCCGGGCACAGTCTTTTTGCGAAATTCCGAATTGCTTCATATAATGATTAGCCTGAAGCGCTCCTGCTGAAAGATAGTCCAGCCCCAAAGTCTGCTGATAAATAGGGTCGAAGACCCAATTACTAATCTCGTAATAAGCTCCCATGGAACCTCTGCACTGTGAAACCACCAAGGTGATCTCCGAAACACCTGCGAGAATGGTCATAATACCCTGAAATGCTGCCCCCAAACCATCGCCTGCGACCCTGCTTTCCGGTTTCATGATCGCTCCGACGACATCTGTCAACATCTGATTTGAGGCGGTCCTCCCGTCCCAGAGATCCACACTGGATGTAACGATGCTGTCCAAATCATCTCTCTTTACGCCCGCATCTGCCATAGCCTCCAGGACAACGTTGAAAACCGTTTCAATAATAGCCTCGTAACCTTTATCTGACTCAAATTTTGTCTGACTCGCACCTATAACGGCAACCTGCGGATTCATTGCAAATTTTCCCCCCCTATCCCTGTGCAGGTAAAAAGAATCAGATAAGCTTCTGACCTTTTTACTTCTTATCTTCCAAATGACACATGCAAGGCCGCAACCAAATGGTTTGATAGCGGCACTCTCTTATAGAATCTTAATGGGTGGTGAATTTACCCACAAAATTTCCGATCCCTCAGGATCAACTCCATAGATCGCATGCGGGACAGTTGACCTGAAGTATATGGTATCCCCTTCTTTCAGGATATGGACCTCGTCTCCGAGCTCAACCTTAATCTCCCCTTTCAAAACCAGGCCGAATTCGTCCCCCTCATGGGTATATCTTTCTGTCGGGACTTCGAAGCGTTCTATCCTCGCTTGAACGACCTCGAACCTCTTGCTCCTCAGGGAAGGGTTAAGCAGCTCGAAATAAATTTTGTTGTCATCGCTGGTCCAGACCTTTCGGTCTTCTTTATGACAGACAATGGTAGCCTTTTGTTTTTCGTTCTCCCCTAAGATATAGCCGGCATCCATACCCAAAAAATTTGACAATTTAATAAGCGTCGAAAGTGATGGAGAAGTGTTGTTGTTTTCCACCTTGGAGATGAGACTCACTGAAAGACCTGTCTCTCTGGCTACATCCTTAAGTTTTAGCCCTTTTTTCAGCCTAATCTCTCTTATTTTAGGACCTATATCTATTTTGGCTTTCATTTAAGCTACCTCAATTCAAAAAATTTCGGTTATAATTACACAAATGGTCAAATCTGTCAACAATTATTTTACTATTTATAAAATAAATTTCTTAAAAGGAAATCATAAGGCTCCCTTACCTCAAGAATCCACCCGATCTCATCACCTTTAAATCAAATTTTAGGTACATTAGTGTCCGGATATTTCATCCCCATTGAGATAAAGGTTAAGAGCTCAGGCGGCGCCTTCGATCTGAAAGTGAAAGAGTCATATCCACCGGAATTCAAACTCTATGACCCAGCAACAGGAGAATGGATAATGGATAATCCATGGATCATCAGTATGTCTATTGAATCTGATGAAACGAAGACGATCCTTTACTATGCTCTGGTACCTGATCGACCAGACAAATACAACTTACAGACAGAGGTGGGATACATGGAAAACGGAAGTTACAATTTTTATCAGGACCTCAGTATAGATATCGTGGTGGAGTAGAGTTCTGGATGGAGGATAATACGATCGTAGCCTTATAGCCTTATAGCTATTTCTTGGTTATTGTTTGAAATATTTTATAATGGCGTTGACGAGGTTTTTGGCTATTTTTTCCTGGAATCCACTTTGGTTGAGGAGGCGTTCATCGTCTTTGTTGGTGATGAAGGCCACTTCAACCAGGACCGAAGGAATATCCGGAGCCCTTAATACGATGAAATTGGCCTGCCGGTAGGAGGGATATTTTAGCGGATGGATTTCCTTCATCTCGTCAAGAGTCAATTCGGCGAATCGGAAGCTTTCCTTCATCGAGTTGTTCTGCATGAGGTCGAGTAGAATCTGGTTTAAATTGGGGTCTTTGCTGAGGGAGGCCGGCCTCAGGAAAGCCCCTCCAAGGATGTTGGACATATTCTCCTTATCGGCCAGGAGTTTGGCGGCTTGATCCGAAGCGCCGGAAAGGGAGAGGCAGTAGACAGAGGACCCTCTGGCCTGGGGGTTAAAACTTCCATCGGCATGCAGACTGATGAAAAGATCTGCGCTATATTCCCTCGCTATCCTTACCCTCTGCTCGAGGGGAATAAAATAATCCCCTTTCCGTGTCAGGAAAGCTTTTACTTCTTTCTGTTGGTTGAATAGATGAATCGCCTTTTCCCCCACCTTCAATACGATATCCTTCTCCAGTGTTTTGCGGGGCCCCACGGCTCCGGGGTCTTCTCCGCCATGGCCGGGGTCGATGACGACGATCTTTGTGCCCTTCGATCTGACCTCCTTCTGTTTCTGCCTTTCCTCCTGATCCTTTTTCTCCTGCCCCACATCGATGAGGTCGATGACGAGGCGATGGGTCTTGCCAAGGTCGGGCTTCAGCGTGAAGATATTCGCCTGGAGGGGAGTCTTCTGATAGAGCACCAGTCGGGCCTTTCCCTTTCCGAGATCAGTCAGGCTGATTTTGAGAAGATATTTATCCTTAACCTCCAATTCTTTCTTTTTCGGCAGAGAGGTGATGCCGGTTAATTCAACCTGGCATAGCGGAGGGTTTTCCTGGGAGGAACTCTCATATTGAACCGATTCCGTAAGGTCTATGACCACACGCGTGTGATCAGGGGCAGACCAGAACCGAATATCGGTGATGGCCGCCCCGAAAACAGAAAGAGGAAGGTGAAGAATCAGGATGACAGAAATGAGAAAGGGTTTGATTTTTGATGAAAAAGGTCCCATTTCCTCACCGATCATTTTTAAACGATCTTATTCTCAACCAATCTTAAAGACCATGGCGGCTCCGGTATCCCCTGCCGCGCACCCGGCCCACAGGCCATAGCCACCGCCCAGCAGGACGATCTCCTCGATCAATTCGGCGATAAGCCTTCCTGCAGTCGGTCCCTGTGGATGGCCATAGATCATAGAATTTCCATAATTGTTCATCCAGTAGACATCCATCCCCATCATTTTGGCCATATAGATGTCATTCACCACAAAGGGGCTGTGCGTCTTGACGGCCTTGAGATCTTTTACGGTTAACCCTGCGTCTCTAAGGGCCATTTCAGAAGCAGGGACAGGCGCTTCTGCCATATAACCCTTTTTCGATCTCGCAAAACCATAGGAGAGAATTTGAATCTCGGTCTTCGAGTCCTCGCTCCACTCTTTCGCCTTTTCCCGTGTGGTGACAATAAAACCGCAGTTTCCATCCGCCGGATGAGTCTGGGAGCCAAAACTGTGAACGCCCCCTGGCTCGACCGGCGCCAGTTTGGCAAGGCCTTCGGCTGAGGTAGGTGTTATCCCCTCATCTTCTTCTATGAGTTTTACCCCTTTTTTACCTACTTTAACCTCCACAGGGAACATATATCTCTTCTGAAACGCCCGGTCATTGGCCGTGGAGTCAAGATATTGCTGATATCTCTTCAAAGTGACGGTGTCACACTCCTCTTTGGTAGCCCCGATCTTTTTAGCCACATTTTCAGCGGTCTGAATCATTTTGAAACCCGCCCACGGGTCACTGTTGAAGTTATCCATCATCCAGTTTTCCGACACAACCTCTCCGCCAGGGCCGAGCGGATTCGGCCAGATCGTATGAGGACCGTTCGAACAACGATCGGACAACAGGGCATATCCAGCCTGGTAAGCTCCGAGTTCGATGTTCTGGGCGGCGAGATAGATGGCGGTGGCTGAAGTGGTGCATGCCTGGTTGATCATAAGGGCCGGCACGTCCTTTGCGCCTTCGACGAGCATGGCGGCCGACCAGGTATGGCTATAAAACATGTGGTGCTGGGCAATCGTGATCCCGTAGTAGAGATAGTCGATGATAGTAGGATCCAGTTTTCTCTTTTTGAACCACCTGTTGGCGGTTGCCGCTCCAAGGGAGATGGCATTTTCATTGGCAAGGCTTCCCTGCCAGCGGCAGAACGGGGAAGAGTAGTACCCTCGAAATGGAATATAGGCTTTGTTTAATCTGGTCATCGTATTTCCTCCTTATTTTGGGAATCGTGAGGCGTGATTTGTTAAAAAATTTATGCGGATCAAGAATCACCAATCACCTCTCACTTTTTTTAATATTTATACCAGCCTCCTTTTGTTTTCCTTCCTAATTTTCCGGCACGGACCATTGACCTCAACAGGGTAGGGGTGGACCATTTGCTCTCCTTGTTCAATTCCTTGTAGAGGTATTCCGTCACATGAAGGGCAATGTCAGCGCCCGTGAGGTCCATCAATTCGAATGGCCCCATTGGATAGTTGAGCCCAAGCTTGACCGCCTTATCAATGTCCTCAATCGAGGCAATCCCTTCCTCCGCCATGCGGATGGCCTCTAAGAAATGGGGAATCATGAGGCGGTTGACAATAAATCCCGGGGTATCCCTCTTCACCTCGACGGGTTCCTTCCCCATTTTCCTGGCCATCTCCATGACAACCTGGGTGGTCTCGTCATTGGTGTAATATCCTCTGATCACCTCAACCAGTTTCATGAGGGGGGCCGGATTGAAGAAATGCATCCCCGCCACCTTTTCGGGCCTTTTCGTAGCCATGGCAATCTCTGTCACGGACATCGAAGAGGTGTTGGTTGTCAGGATGACATGCGGCCCGGTTACTTCATCGAGTGTTTTAAATACGCCCCTCTTCAATTCCAGGTCTTCAAAGACCGCCTCGATGACAAAATCGACGTCCTTTAAATCTTCCATCCGGGTCGTCCCTTTAATTCGGGAGAGAATCCCTTTCTTCAGTTCTTCGGTCATCTTTCCTTTTTCGACGGTTTTGGCAAGAAACTTATCAATGGCTTTAAGGCCGTTCTCAACAAAACGGTCTTCGATGTCCCTCATCACCACCTGATAACCTGCCTGGGCTGCTACCTGAGCAATCCCATTCCCCATAGACCCTGCCCCCAATACGCCAATCTTCTTAATCTCCATACATCCCTCCTGTTTGATAAACTACAACTCAGACCACAAATTACTCTTGCTGTTAAATTTTTCACATAAATTATTATAATATCTCCTTGATGTCAAATTTTTTTTCAGAAATCTCTGATTACACCGATTATGAAACGATTCCACAAAGTTCAAACTCACCGAAAATAAAAAGAAATCTGGTTAAGATGAACTCGTAAAAAGTTGTCATTCCCGTGCTTGCACGCCGTAGCGCTTCAGCGCGCAGGCGTGAAAACGGGAATCCAGAGAATTCTAAATAGATGAAAAGACTGGATTCCTGCTGGAGTTTACCCCGTACTCTATTACGGGGCAGGAATGACAGAAAATCATCTTTTCAGACTTTTTACAAAACCATCATTTAATCATTTCTTGAAATCCCTGCCTGCGGTAGGCAGGTGTGTAATCAAGAGAGCGGAATGTGGTTTTACAATGCTCTCTTCCAAAAAAGCCTTGACAAATGAGGGTTGGTTAAGGTTAAATTTTACGAAACGTGTCCGGCAACCCTGCCTACCGCAGGCAGGCGTGTCGCGTGTCCGCAGAGAGAATTCGGTCACGGAAAACAGACACGGATACATTCAAGAGGAGGGACGCATGGCAACATCCGTAACAGTACCGATGGTCGGAAAGATTGTTTCTGTTTCAGTCAAGGCAGGGGATCAGGTCAAAGAGGATGATCAGGTGGCTGTGCTCGAAGCCATGAAGATGGAAATGCCCATTGTCGCTCCGATCAACGGGGTGATCAAGGAAGTGTGCGTGTCAGCCGGACAGGAGGTGGAGGCAGAAGCAACCATTGCCATTATTGAATAAAACATATTGGTGATGGTGAAGGTGAATAGATAAGTAAAAAATTTTTTCACCCTCACCGACATCATCGCCGTCTCATTTCCAAATTCCATCCTTTACTCAGACCTCTCAATTGACAAAAGACCCCTCCCTTGTGTACCATCGAAGGTAAAAAGCGTGACTGTGAATCGTGCCTGTTTAATTTTGTCCGGAGACGGACAACGGACACGCCATACGGGTCCAATGGGGTAAACGATGAAGCGAATCGGTATTATTGCCAAACAGAATAAACCGGAAGCGGTGACCCTTACCGGACGGTTGGTGGAGTGGTTACAGCCCAAAGGGGTCGAAGTGTATATTGAAGAGGGGATAGAAAAGTCCCTCAGACCAAACCTGGGGGCTCCTTTTTTAAATCCCGTTAAAAGGGAAGAGATTCCATCCCATGCGGAGATGATCATTGTCTTGGGAGGCGATGGAACGCTTCTCAGCGTGGCCCGACTGGTGGGAAGCCATGAGGTTCCCATCCTCGGGGTCAACCTGGGAGGGCTCGGTTTCTTGACGGAGATCACGCTCGAGGAACTGTATCGGGTGCTCGAGCGGGTGATCCAGGGAGATTTTGTGACCGATGAAAGGGTGGTTTTTAATGCCGCCGTGATACGGCGGGGAGAGAGACTGGCAGAATTTATTGTACTGAACGATGCGGTGATCAATAAAGGGGCTTTAGCCCGGATTATTGACCTTGAGACAACCATCAACGGGGAGTATTTAACTACCTTTAAATCGGATGGCTTGATCATTTCGACCCCCACCGGTTCGACCGCTTACAACCTTTCTGCCGGAGGGCCCATTGTCTATCCATCCCTGCACTGTATCATCATCACCCCCATCTGTCCCCATACCCTGACCAATCGTCCGATCATGATTCCCGATGATGTGGAGGTCCGGGCCATTTTGAAGTCCAAACAACAGGAAGTCATTCTGACCCTCGATGGACAGCAGGGATTTGTCCTGGAATTTGGTGATGTGGTCGAGGTGAAGAAAGCAGAGGGGAAAATCCTTCTGATCAAATCGCCCTACCGGCACTACTTCGAGGTTCTAAGAGAAAAACTGAAATGGGGTGAAAGATAATAGTTCGGAGTTAAGAGTTATGAGTTATGAGTTGAGAGTTAAGAATGAAGAGTTAAGAGGTAAGAATGGAAGAGAAGAAGAAAGATATTAAGGAAAGAAGTTTTGAGTTTGCTGTCAGGATTATCAAGTTTGTTCAAAAATTACCTAAAAATCATGCTGGTTTCAAATTGGGAGGTGAACTTCTGGATGCGTCCACTTCCATAGGAGCGAATATAGAAGAAGCAACAGGAGGATTCAGCAAGAAAGATTTTACCCATAAAATGGGAATTGCGCTAAAAGAAGCAAGGGAATCGAATTATTGGTTGAGATTAATTAAAGTTTCTGAATTAGCAAAGAGTGATGAATTGGATCAACTGTTGAATGAATCGGAGGAGCTCAGAAAAATATTGACTTCGATTGTCAAAACGTCAAAAGGTCAATAAATTAAGAATGGAGAGTTAAGAGTTTAGAATTGAAAAACTCATAACTCATAATTCAGTATGTTACTCGAACTTCGCATCAGAAATTTTGCCATTATTGACGAGGTGAACCTCTCGTTCTCGAAGGGCTTCAATGTCATCACCGGAGAGACGGGAACAGGCAAATCGATCATTCTCAATGCGGTTCACCTCCTCCTGGGGGATAGAGCGGGTGAGGAGCTGATCCGCAGTTCTGAAGAAGAAGCGAGTGTCGAGGCGCTTTTCGACATCTCAAGCAATCAGGAGGTTAAAGAGAAGATCAAAGAGAAGTCCGCCCGGATCAATATCTCTGGAGAGGAAGAGGCCTGTCTAGTCAGACGGGTGATCTCCCGCTCAGGAAGGGGGAAGGCCATCCTCAATGAGAATCTAACTACCCTCGGGACCCTTTCGGAGATGGGCGCGAAACTGCTCAGCATCTATGGACAGCACGAACACCAGTCTCTCCAGCGTGCCGAGACCCATCTTGAAATCCTGGATGAGTTCGGCGGATTGGTTGATCTTCGGGAAGAATATGGAGAACACTTCGAGAGGTTCGTTTCTCTTTCCGGAGAAATCAAGAGGATTCGGGACGAGAAGGAGAGGGGGATAAGGGAAAAGGAACTGTTGGATTTTCAGTTGAGGGAGATTGAGGCTTCCCGCATTCAAACCGGAGAAGAGGAGGCCCTCAGAGAAGAGCGAAGGATTCTCAGCCATGCAAGGAAGTTGATGGACTTTGTTAGCCTGTCCAATGAATTACTCTACGAAGGGGAAGGCTCTACTGTCGAGCGGATCCAAACGATTCTCCGCCAGGGGAATGAGATGGCCGCGATTGACCCATCCCTTTCCGAAGTGATTAAAAGTCTGGAAACAACGTCGATCCAATTGGAGGAAGTTGCCCTCAGCCTTAGAGATTATTTGAGAAGGATCGAAGTCAATCCGATGAGGCTGGAGGAAGTTGAGAACAGGCTTGAGGAGATCGACCGTCTGAAGAGGAAATATGGTCCAACCGTCGAGGAGGTGCTTCGTTTCAAGGGAAAGGTTGAAGAGGCATTGAGTTCATTGACCTCCAGTGAAGAGAAACTTTCTCATCTGGAAGGCATTCTGGGCTCCCTCCATGGAGAGATGATCGCCCTGGCGAAAAAACTTTCATGGGAGAGGAAGAGAGTGGCCTCTGAGTTGAAGAAGTCTGTGGAGAAGGAGTTGGGATCCCTGGGGATGAAGAAGACCATTTTTGAGATCCAAATGGAGGATAGCGCTTTCTCTCCGAAAGGGATAGATCGGGTGGAGTTCCTCATCTCTCCCAATGTGGGAGAGGAGATTAAGCCCCTTGCCAAAATCGCCTCCGGAGGAGAACTTTCGAGAATGATGTTAGCTATGAAGAAGATTCTGGCCAGGGTCGGGGGAAGACAGGTTTTGATCTTCGATGAGGTGGATTCAGGGATCGGTGGAGCCATTGCAGAGGTGGTGGGAAAAACATTGAAAGAACTTTCCAAACACCATCAGGTCATCTGTGTGACTCATCTTCCGCAAATCGCCTGTTTTGCCGACACTCACCACAGCGTAGGAAAAGAGGTAAAAGGAAGACGAACGGTTACTGTCGTGGACCGGCTGGAGAAGGAAGCCATTGTGGATGAGATTGCGAGAATGCTTGGAGGAGTGAAGGTGACCGAAAAGACGCGGGCTCATGCGAAAGAGATGATTGAAAATGCCAAAAAACGTGATTCGTGACTCGTGAATCGTGATTCGCACGAAAAGGATTTAACTATTTTAGTTGACGAATCACGGATCACCAATCACGACTCACGAAAGGGGATGCGATGATTCGAAAAGCCAAATTGAGTGATGTGAAGGAGATCCAACAGTTAATCAAACAATATTCTACCCGTGGGGATATTCTCCCCAGGTCCCTGGTGGAACTGTATGATCATCTGCGAGACTTCTACGTTTTCCTACAGAACCGCAAAATCGTTGGCATCTGCGCCCTGCATGTCTGCTGGGAAGACCTTGGAGAGATACGCTCTCTGGCTGTTCAGGAGGAAGCGCGAAAGAAAGGGATCGGTGTAAAACTCGTAAAGGCCTGTTTGAAAGAGGCAAGGGCTTTAGGCATGGAGAGGGTATTCGCTCTCACCTACCGGCCTGATTTTTTTGAGAGGTTAAAGTTCAAGGTCGTGGATAAGAGCGTTCTTCCCCATAAAATCTGGACGGATTGCCTCAAATGCGTCAAATTCCCGGATTGCGACGAAGTAGCCGTGGTCAAAGAACTGGATTAATGGAATATTGGAATGTTGGAATATTGGGTTGGCCTTTTCTTTTCCATCATTCCATTATTCCATTCTTCCATGCTTTTCACTTCTCTTCTCCCATTAGGATTCTCAGGACGGTGTTGTCCTGGTGATGGGCAGCGATTCCCACCCTCGGCGCCATCAACCCGATACCGGGTGATACTTACGTGATCTCCTGTTTTCGTTGACTTTATGGTATGTTGGTGTTATGAATTTTTTGTTTTTCTAAATGGAGTGAAGTTTTATGGGGATTTCTGTTTCACCGGGAAGGCCAACCATTGCAGAGATCGATCTCAAGGCTCTTGCCTTCAATTACAGACAGATTAAGAAGCATATCCCCAAAGGCGTATCCATTTTAGCTGTCGTCAAGGCAGATGCCTATGGTCACGGGGCTCTTCCTGTCTCCCTGAAACTGGAGAAGTTGGGAGTGGAATATTTAGGCGTGGCCATTCCTGAAGAGGGAGTGGAGTTAAGAAGAGGTGGAGTCGAAGTTCCCATTCTCATCTTTGGAGGGATTTTTCAAAACGATGCAGAAGAGGTGATTCGATATGGCCTCACCCCTGTTGTCTTCGATATTGAATCTTTGAAACATTTATCGAAAGCGGCGAAGAAGAGAAAGAAGAAGGCGAGGGTTCATGTCAAAGTGGATACGGGAATGGGAAGGCTGGGCGTGCCTTCTGAACTTTTTCCCGCCTTTTTAAAAGACTTAAAAAAGTATCCAGATGTCGAGATTGAAGGCCTCCTCTCTCACTTCTCGATGACGGACGGAGAAGAGGTTTATACTTCCTATCAGTGGAAGAAATATCAGGAAGGTCTGGCCATGGCCAGAGAGATGGGAATCTCCAGCCGGTATTTCCATATGGCAAGCAGTGCCACGCTCACAGCCTTTCCTTCCTATTGCGGGAATCTGGTTCGGCCCGGGATCATGCTTTATGGTTCCTATCCCTCCCTCGCCATTGAAAAGCTGATCGAACTCAAACCTGTCCTCACCCTGAAGACCCGCATCCACTTTCTTAAATCGGTTCCAACAGGCTCAAGGATCAGTTACGGAGGCACGTTTGTGACTCGAAGGGAAAGCCTTATTGCAACCCTTCCTGTCGGATATGCGGATGGATATAGCACCCGCCTCTCCAATCAGGGGGAAGTTTTGATCCGGGAGAAGCGAGCTCCTGTTGTGGGAAGGGTCTGTATGGACCTCATCATGGTGGATGTAACCGGTATCCCGGGCGTTTCAAAGGGAGATGAAGCGATTCTGATCGGGAGACAGGGCGAGGAGCGAATCACAGCCGATGAGATTGCAAAGAAGATCGGTTCGATCCCTTACGAAGTCCTATGCCTGATCGGAAAAAGGGTGCCGAGGGTTTATAAGGGGGAATAAGGGAGGAATGGATTGATGGGTGGCAGTAGAATCGGAATCGTAGGAACAGGCTCCTATCTTCCAGAGAGGATTCTGACCAATTTCGATCTTGAAAAGGTCTTAAACACGAACAACGAGTGGATCTACCAGAGAACAGGGGTCAGGGAGCGAAGGATTGCAGATCCGGGCATCAATACCTCAGACCTTGCAAAAGAAGCTTCTTTGCGGGCGATGGAAATGGCGGGGATATCCGCAAAGGAGTTAGACCTCATCATCCTGGCCACCATTACGCCTGACACTTACTGCCCTTCGGGGGCCAACTGGTTGGAGGCGAAATTGGGCGCCCAGAGGGCAGTCTCCTTCGATGTTACAGCGGCCTGCTGTGGGTTTATCTTCGCACTTTCTGTGGCCGAGCAATATCTTAAAACAGGCGTTTTTAAGAACGCATTGGTCGCTGCCTCAGAGGTGATGAGCCGCTGTCAGGATTGGACAGACAGGGAGAATTGCATCCTCTGGGGGGATGGGGCAGGCGCGGTTGTGCTCCAGGCGTTTGATCACTCTGCCAAGGATCCGCTTCCATCCGGCAAGAAGAGGGAAGTGGGTGAGATCCTCTCCCTTCACATTCATTCGGACGGAGCAAATGGAGAGAACCTTCTGCTGCCGGGCGGGGGATCCAAAACCACCCCGATTTCCTATGAGAGCGTGGACAAAAAACTCCATACCCTAAAGATGATCAAGGCCAATGAATCCGTCCGTGTGGCGGTGAAACGATTTGCTGAAGCGGCCGAGGAGGCCGCCTCTTCCAACGGGATCAAGGTTTCTGATGCGAAATGGGTCATCCCCCATCAGGCCAATATCCGTATCCTTCAGCAGATGGCCAAACGGCTCAACATTCCTCTTGAAAAGGTCTATCTCACCATTGAGAAATACGGAAACATCTCTTCAGCCACCATTCCTATCGCCCTTGATGAGGCTGTTCGAAATGGTTCAATTCAGAAAGGAGACTATGTCATCCTCACTGGTTTTGGAGGAGGCCTCACCTGGGCCAGCAGCCTGATTAAATGGTGATTAAAAAGTCAATGATCAATTACCAATGGTCAATAGGCAATGAGCAATGATTGAAGATTTACTTAAGTCACAGATCACGGATACGATCCATGGACGAAATCATAGATCAAACATTGAAAATTCTCCGGAGTAAATCTCTTGATGGATATGAAATTTTCCTTGAAGAGTCTTCTCATTTTGAGGTGGAGTCGAAAGAAGGGAAAGTGGATACCCTCCATGCCTCCCAATCCTGGGGGATGGGCCTCCGAATTTTGAATCGAGGGAGAACAGGTTTCTCTTACACCACCTCTCCTTCAGTGTCCTCATCGGGAAGCATCGGGGAAGGGCTGGAGCGGATCGCTGGGGATGCCATTGCGAGCGCCGAAGTTACTTCTCCGGACCCCTGTTTTGATTTTGCCCCTGTCCTGAAGAGTCCACCTCCTTCCCTGCCCATTTTTGACGAAACCCTCCCCGGAGTCTCAGAGAAAAGGAAGATCGAAAATGCGAGGATTCTGGAAGAAGCGGCTCGATCTGTGGACACAGGAAGAATTACGAAAGTGAGAAAAGCGTCCTACCAGGAGTCAATCTCAAGAGCGACACTGATCAACTCAAACGGACTCCGTTTTTCTTATGATGTGACCTTTGCCTCAGTCAGCGTGATGGCCATTGCCGAGGAGTCAGGAGAGTCAGAGATGGGCTGGGATTTCGATTTCAGCCATTTTATCGATAAGATCGACGTGAAGAAAGTGGGAAGGGAGGCGGGAAGAAAGGCACTGGAGAGACTTGGTGGAAAGAGAATTTCCTCCGGAGTCTATTCGGTCCTTCTGGAGAACCATATTGGTTCGGAATTTTTATCCCTGCTGGCCCATTCATTCCTGTCAGAACAGGTGCAAAAGGGCAAGTCTGTCCTTAAGGAGAAAATGGGTGTGATTTTTTTCTCTCCCCTCCTTTCCATCGTGGATGATGGTCTCATTACGGAAGGTGTGGCCGCCTCTCCTGTCGATGGGGAAGGGACGCTGAGTCAACGGACACCTGTTGTGATAAAAGGAGAGATAAGAGGATACCTTTATGACAGGTTCTGGGCCAACCGGGAAAACCTCCGTTCCGGAGCATCGGGGGCTGGGTCAACAGGTAACAGCCTGCGACATAGCATCAAATCCCCTCCGGGATTAGGGACTTCAAATTTCTTTATCGAACCAGGGAAGGTTTCCTTCACATCATTGATCAAAAGCCTTGAGCGGGGGGTTGTCATTCAGGAAGTGATGGGCATCCATACCGTAGACCCCATCTCAGGCGATTTCTCCCTTGGATGTTCAGGGCAATGGATTGAAAAAGGGGAGAAGCTCCATCCGGTTAAGTCAATCGCCATAGCCGGGAACCTCTATCAGCTCTTTCAGAAATTGGCCGGGGTTGGAGATGATCTCAGGTTTTTTGGGAAAATCGGGTCTCCATGCCTTCTGATCGACGGCCTCGAAGTTAGCGGAAATTAAAGGGAAAATGTTATCAAAACCGTTTGCTTGCCAGTGTTAAAAAAGCCAAAAAAAAACTTGACAGGAGCATTCTAAATCTGGTATTAAAGACGGGCGCTAAGGGGTGAAGCTTCATTCCCATTTTTGGATGAAACAAGGGGTGAATGTTGGATAAAGAGTTTATCACCATTCTCATATTCGGGCATAAGACCTCCAAGACCCGGCATCTGAAGATCCGGAAAAAGACCGTTAAAATTGGCCTCTATCTCTCAGCTTTTGCGCTCCTCTCCGTCACCTTTTTCTTCTGTGACTATATTCAGGTGAAGAAGAAAGCTTATGAAGTTGCACGGTTACGTGAACAGACAGAGGCCCAGAGGTCGCAGATTCATTTTTTCTCCTCAAAAATTGAAGAGCTGGAAAAACAGGTCTCCAAGCTGAAAGATTTTGACAAGAGGATCCGGATTATTGCCAATCTGGAAAGAGGTCAGGAGTCCGCTTCCTTTATGGGGATGGGGGGGCCTTCTCCGTCGGATTTCCGGGAGAAATTAAAAGGGGAGAAGGACGATAAGGGGTTGGTTCATCAGATGAAGGTCGATGTTGAGCGTCTCCAATCAGAGGCGATGTCGCAAGAGGTGAGCCTATCCGAACTCGAAAAAGTTCTGCAGACGAAACAGGAGATATTAGTCCATACTCCTTCGATCTGGCCTGTCCATGGCTGGGTAACCTCCGACTTTGGATTCCGCACCAACCCTTTTACAGGATTGACCCAGATGCACGAGGGGGTCGACATCTCCAACCGGACGGGAACGATTGTGGTCGCTCCCGGGAATGGTTTTGTCTCCGATATCGGGAGCGATTGGGTCCATGGAAAGTTCCTGGTCATTTCTCATGGATTCGGCATGACGACCCGGTACAGCCATCTCAACAAGGTGCTGGTGAAGGCGGGACAAAAGGTGAAACGGGGGGATAAGATTGCGGAGGTCGGAACGAGTGGAAAGACGACAGGTCCCCACCTCCATTACGAAGTGAAGCTGAATGGTATTCCGGTCAATCCGATGAGGTATATTTTGAATTGATGATATCCGA
The DNA here is from genome assembly GCA_030017685.1 of Thermodesulfobacteriota bacterium. Lineage (GTDB taxonomy): Bacteria > Desulfobacterota > BSN033 > BSN033 > UBA1163 > RBG-16-49-23. The sequence continues at coordinate 74,319 of JASEHH010000005.1, forward strand.
TGATGTGGGAAAAGCCCGATAAAGGATTCCTTTATCGGGCTTTTTATTTGGTTGTTGAAACCTGTTTTCATCCATTATATAATTTTAAAAATCCTTCATGACGGGTTCGTCATCCTCGATCGATGAAAATTGATCAAGTTCTTAGTTTTCGGTTACGGTTACGAAGCCCGTTTCGTAAATCGTCAAATGGTTACGGTTAAAGATTTAGAAGACGAACAACGTAACCGAATGACGATACGGGCATCTTTACCGTTACCTTTGGGCTATACACTATTATTTTCTAGGCAATTAAAGAGGAAAGTTACAGGGAAGAAGGGGTTCTATGCTCGGTTTAATCATAAGGAAGATTGTGGGAAGCAAGAATGAGAGGGAGTTGAAAAGAATCCAACCTCTTGTTCTACGGATCAATGACCTGGAATCCAAGATTCAGCCTCTGAGCGATGATCAACTCAGGGCAAAGACAGGGGAGTTCAAGGAAAGGACCGACAGGGGAGAGTCTCTGGAGGAAATTCTCCCCGAAGCCTTTGCCGTTGTCCGCGAGACAGCCAGGAGAGCCCTCGGGGAGCGGCACTATGATGTCCAGCTGATTGGTGGAATTGTGCTCCATGAAGGAAAGATATCCGAGATGGCCACTGGCGAGGGGAAGACTCTTGTAGCCACCCTGCCTGCCTATCTGAACAGTCTGAGGGAAGAGGGCGTCCATATCGTCACCGTCAACGACTACCTGGCCAAGAGGGACAGCGAATGGATGGGGGCGATCTACCGGTTTCTGGGCCTTTCCGTCGGGGTGATCGTCCACGAATTGAATGACCAGGAGCGGAAGAAGGCCTACGGTTGCGATATCACCTACGGGACGAATAACGAATTCGGGTTTGACTACCTCAGGGACAATATGAAGTTCGATATCCAGGATTATGTCCAGAGGGATCTGAATTATGCCATCGTGGACGAGGTGGACAGCATTCTGGTCGATGAAGCAAGAACGCCCCTCATCATCTCCGGCCCTACCGAGGAGTCGACCGACAAATACTATAAGATCAACCGGATCATCCCAAGTTTGAAACAGGGGAAGGATTACCAGATTGAGGAGAAGACCCACGCCGCTTTTCTGATGGAAGAGGGAGTGGCTCAGGTGGAGAGACTGCTCCATGTGGAGAATCTCTACGATCCCAGAAATATCGAAATCCTCCATCATGTCAACCAGGCCTTAAAAGCCCATACCCTTTTTAAAAGGGACGTGGACTATGTGGTGAAGGATGGCCAGGTGGTAATCGTCGATGAATTTACCGGCAGGTTGATGCCGGGAAGGAGATGGAGCGATGGCCTCCATCAGGCGGTCGAGGCAAAGGAGAATGTGAGAATCGAGAATGAGAATCAGACTCTGGCCACCGTCACTTTCCAGAACTATTTCCGGATGTATAAGAAACTGGCTGGCATGACCGGTACGGCGGACACCGAAGCGGCTGAGTTCAGGAAGACTTACAATCTGGATGTCGTGGTCATGCCCACCAATATGCCCCTGATCCGGACCAATCATTCCGATGTCATTTACAAAACCGAAGAGGAGAAATTCCGTGCCGTCGTCAGAGAGATAGAGGAACTCCATCAACTGGGCCGTCCTGTTCTGGTGGGAACAATCTCCATTGAAAAGTCGGAGAGGTTGAGCCTTCTGCTGAAGAAACGCGGAATTCCGCATAATGTCCTCAATGCGAAGCATCATGAGAGAGAGGCTGAGATCATTGCCCAGGCGGGAAGGGTGGGAATGGTCACCCTCTCGACAAATATGGCGGGAAGGGGAACCGATATCCTCCTCGGAGGAAATCCCAAATTCCTGGCCAGAACCATGGTGGAAGAAAAAGACGATCCTGAAGCAATGCAGAAGGCCTATGAAGAGGCTTACCGGAAAGCCCTGAACATCGTCCAGAAGGAGAAGGAGAAAGTTGTCCAGTCAGGGGGTCTCCATGTCCTCGGAACCGAGCGGCATGAGGCGAGACGGATCGATAACCAGTTGAGGGGAAGATCGGGAAGACAGGGCGATCCGGGCTCCTCCAGGTTCTATCTCTCTTTGCAGGATGACCTGATGAGGATCTTCGGTTCGGAGAGAATTTCTAAGATCATGGACCGGCTGGGTATCGAGGAGGACCAGCCCATTGAGCATAACCTTGTGACCAGGGCAATCGAAAATGCGCAAAAGAAGGTCGAAGCCCATAACTTTGAAATCCGGAAACATCTGCTGGAATACGACACAGTGATGAATAAACAGAGAGAGGTGATCTATTCCCAGAGGAGGGAAGTGCTGACGGGTGGTGACCTCAAAGAGTCTTTAATAGAAATGATTGAAGAGCAGGCCGAAGGTATTGTGGACCTCTATATCGATGAGAAGGCCCACCCGGAGGATTGGGATCTGAAGGGGCTCCAGGACGCCATCTATCAGCAGTTCTCTTTTCGATGGGTTGCTCCCTCACAGGAAGAAAATGGTTTGAGTCGGGAACGCTTGACGGAAATGATTATCGAGAAGGCAAAAGAGATCTATCAGAGGAAGAAGGAGGAGGGATTTGTTAGGTTGCCATTCGATATTGAAAAAGAAATCATGCTCCGATCCATTGATCACCACTGGAAAGACCATCTCCTCGCGGTCGATCAGTTAAAGGAGGGGATCGGGTTAAGAGGGTACGGTCAGAAAGACCCTCGCATTGAGTATCAGAGAGAAGCCTATCAGATGTTCCTTGAGATGTTAGAGAGGATCAAGAGGGATACGGTTGAGAAGCTCTTTGCCATACAGATTGCGAGGGAGCAGGAAGTAGGAGAGATGAAGGTGGAGCGGAAGCAGACCTTCGTCATGAGCCGGGGGACGGAAGCTGCCGCCCAGAGGGGCGGTGAGACCGAGGATGGAAAAGGGGTGACGGTGCGCCGGGAAGGAAAGAAGGTGGGCCGCAATGATCCCTGCCCGTGCGGAAGCGGCAAGAAGTATAAGCGATGTTGTCTGGAAAAGGAGGAAGCAAAAGCGTAAGGAATAAGTTACAAGTTTCGAGTTGCAAGTTTCAAGTTAAAACCAAAATTTGAAATCCGAAGCTCGAAACGGAAATAGAATGAAACCACATCATAAATAATCTCCCTCTCCTCTTGGGGAGAGGGTGAAGGTGAGGGGGAAGAGAAAAAGTATGAGCCAAGATTTCAAAATGCCGGGTTTTCTTTTTTCGGGGATTTCGGCAGGGATTAAGAAGAATGGGGCAAGGGACCTGGGGTTGATCTATTCCGAGGTTCCTGCCCGGGTCGCCGGACTCTTTACGACAAATCAGGTGAAGGCAGCGCCCGTTCAAATCGATATAAGGCGTATCAAAAAGGGCGTCTGTCAGGCCATTCTCATCAATAGCGGGAATGCAAATGCCTGCACAGGAAGTCAAGGGTTAAAGGATGCAAGAAATACCTCTTTGCTTTTAGCAAAGAAGATGGGGATTGACGAAAAATTGATTCTTCTCTCTTCAACAGGTGTAATCGGTGTCCCTTTACCTACAGAGAAGATCGAACAGGGCTTGCCCAAATTAATCAAATCACTTTCACCAGAAGGATGGATGAAGGTGGTTGAGGCCATTATGACTACGGATACCCATCCCAAAATGGAATGGGCAACCTGCAGAATCAAAGGGAAGACGGTGAGACTCTGCGGGATGGTGAAGGGCGCAGGGATGATTCAACCCAATCTGGCGACGATGCTCTCTTTTCTTGTTACGGATGCCCATATTAAAGGTCCTCTTCTTCAAAAAATGCTAAAAGAGGCTGCTGAGGTGTCCTATAACCGGATCACGATTGACGGGGAGACGAGCACCAACGATACGGTATTGCTTTTGGCCAATGGGAAAGCAGGCCATCCTGTTTTGAATCGCATGGATCGAGATGCTGAAACATTCCGGTCCATGCTTTTTGAGGTTTGTCAGAATTTAGCAAAGAGCCTTGTGAAAGATGGAGAGGGAGCAACAAAGTTCATCGAAATTGTTGTGCAGGGGGGGCGTAACAGAGAAGATGCCAAGAAGGCAGCCTACGCCATTGCACACTCGCCATTGGTCAAGACCGCTTTTTTCGGAGAAGATGCGAACTGGGGAAGGATTCTCTGCGCCCTGGGCCACTGCGGCATCCCAATCAACCCGAATCGAATCGATGTTTCCTTTGATCAGGCTCCGATCGTGAAAAACGGGATGGGGGTAGGGGCTCGATTAGAAGAGAAAGCCGCAGAGGTCATCAAAAAGAAGTCCTTTAAAGTGACTATAGATCTCCATCAAGGAAAGTCCTTTTTCTCTCTTCTCACCACCGATCTCTCTTTGGATTATGTCAAAATCAACGCCTCCTACCGGTCTTAAAAAAAAGATAGAAAGATAGGAGCAATTAGGGCATGACAAAAACACACCCTATATAAGGTGTAAGGTATAAATACACCCTATTGGGGGGGTAAATGGAGACTATGCAATGGAAAGAATCGTAGCCGTTGTGATATGCGACACGGTTCGATCGCAGAAAGACTCCACTGAATTACCGGAAAAATATAGAAAAGGAAGATTATTGAAAAAAAGTAGGAATTATTATACAATAGCATTAAATAATAATAAAGGAGGACGAAATGCCTATTTCCGTACTTACCTCCAAAGGTCAGATGACCATTCCCAAAGAGGTCAGAAAGGCCTTAAACTTGCAACCTTCCGAAAAGGTGATCATCGTGGTCGAGGGCAACCAGGCAATTATTCAGCCGTTAAAGGGAAATCTCCTTGATATCGGTGGCTCCGTGAAGATTACGGACAGAGAAAAGCCTATCGATTTTAAGAAAGTCAGAGAAGAGGTCAAAAAAAGAGTTGCCAGGAAAGTTGCGACGAGGAGTTGATTCAATGGAGAATAAATTTGTCGACACAAATATATTTCTGAGATATCTCACAAAAGATAATCTTTCGAAATATGATAGATGCAGGGAGATGTTCAAGAGGGCGCTGGAAGGGGAAATAGCGATTTCAACATCGGGGATGGTCATTGCTGAGTTGATATGGACACTCCTGTCATACTACAAAGTCCCGAAAGCCGAAGTCATTGAAAAGGTTTCTGTGATTCTGGGTACTGAAAATCTATTCATTCCTGATAAAGATGTCCTCGCAGACGCCCTCGTCCTTTATGCGAGGAAGAATATCGATTTCATTGACGCCTACAATGCTGTCTTTATGAAATATCAGGGTCTCCGTGAAATCTATTCGTACGATGAAGATTTTGAGACGATTGAGGATATCGAAAGGAAGAAGCCTTAGTCTTTTGCTCCACACTTTATGTTAACCCGCCGAAGGCTACGGGCTCTTGGAGTTACACCAGCCCCAAGTGCTTCGACATCATCCCCTGTTGCCAATACAAACTCAGAAACATCTTAGACTCTATCGTGACCCGATACGGCGTGACATTGATAAAAATCGTGAAAATAGAGAAGTAAATCTATATCTCAATATTCTCCCTCTCATTTTGACGATGGCGTGGGTGGGAGGGACTTCCTTCGGACAGGCCTTCACACACTGGAAGACCGTATTACAACCCCAAACACCCCTATGATCATTCACACCATTGAGAATCTCTTTTTCTCTTCTGTCCCTGGGGTCCCTGAGAAAACGATAAGCCTTTGCCAGAATGGCGGGGCCTAAAAACTGAGCATCTCTTCCAAAGGCAGGACAGACTCCAAAACAGATTCCACAAAGGATACACTGGATATAAGGGTCGATCTCCTTTCGTTCGCTCTCCATCATCATATATTCACAATCGGATGGAATTGGTTTCCCATGGAGATATGGCTCTATCCCCCTGTAATGTTCAAAGAAGAGAGACATATCCACAATGAGATCTCGAATAACAGGGAAGAAGGGCAGGGGTTCAATCAGGGTTGTTTCTCCCAATAGTCCTTCCACTGGAGTGCGGCAGGCCAGTACCAGTTTTCCATTGACCTTCATCGCGCAGGAGCCGCAGACCGCTCCCCGGCAGGAATAGCGGAAGGATAGCGTTGGATCCTGTTCATCCTGAATCCGCAGCAATGCCTCCAGGAGATTCATTCCTTTTTTCGTCTCAACGTTGAAGGTTTCCGTCCAACGGGGCGGGTCCTTCTCAGGATTGTAACGTTTGATTTTCAATATTAAGGCGGATGTATCCATAACAGTCAGCTTCCGCATTAACCCTTCTCTTTAATAGGTCCTTTCCTTGGGGGGATAGTTCGTGATCGTCACCTCTTTGTATTCGAGCCTGGCTCCCTCTGTTGTCTTGTAGGCAAGGGTGTGGCGAAGCCAATGTTCATCATCTCTGTCCGGATAATCGGTTCGAAAATGGGAACCCCGGCTCTCTTTTCGGGTCAACGCTCCTTCCGTAATGACCTCTGCCACATGAAGCATCCCTTCCAGTTCAAGATACTGGATCCATTCATTATTAAAGTCGAGATTTTTCTGTTTGAGACCGATCCGTCCAAACCTTTCCTTCAACTCTCTGATCTTTTCCTTTGCTGAGAGGAGATCTGATTCCCTCCGGAAGATTCCTACCTGATCGGTCATCAGGGTTTTCAACTCATCTCTCAGGCGAAAACAGGGTTCCCCCTCTTGTCTTGAAGAGAGTTCATGAAGACAGGACTGAAATGCTTCGGATTGTTTTTGAAAGGCCAATGGATTGGATTCTCTTTTTTTCCTCTTTACATTGGAAGCAGCCTTTCTTCCGGCCCTCGCCCCGAAGACCAGAGTTTCCAGAAGAGAATTTCCGCCCAGGCGATTTGCCCCATGAACACTGACGCAGGCGCACTCTCCGGCGGCATAAAGTCCCGGGAGAGGGGTTTCCCCATCAACATTGGTTGGAATCCCTCCCATGGAGTAGTGCTGTGCGGGCTGGATCGGAATAGGGTTTAGGATGGGATCAATTCCTGCAAAATCCATGGCGATCTGGCGAATTCCAGGAAGGTGATCCATTATTTTTCCTCTTCCTAAGTGTCTGAGATCGAGATGGACATATTGACCTTCGAAACCCCGGCCTTCGTCAATCTCCCTTTGGGTTGCCCGGGCGACAATATCTCTCGGACCGAGCTCCATCAGATGAGGGGCATGACGTTCCATATAACGTTCACCCTTCACATTGACCAGATATCCTCCCTCACCCCTGGCTCCCTCTGTAATCAGAATATTCGTTCCAAAGAGACTGGTGGGATGGAATTGGACAAATTCCATGTCTTCAAGAGGGACGCCTACCTGGTAAGCCAGATAACAGCCCTTCCCCGTATTGATGATTGCATTGGTTGACCTGAGATAGATCCGGCCATATCCCCCGGTTGCAAGAATCGTCGCCTCCGCCCGAATGGGAACGGTCCTCTCCTCAAAGAGAGGAAAAGCAAGAACTCCGATACATTGACCTTCATCTACAACCAGAGAGAGGGCATGCCATTCTTCATAAACAGGGATTCTGAGCCCCACCACTTGTTCGTAGAGAACATGGAGGAGATTGTGGCTGGTTCGGTCTGCCGCATAACAGGTTCTTGGAAAACCGGAGCCTCCAAACGGCCTCTGAGCAATCCTGCCGTCCTCTGTCCGGGAGAACAGGGTGCCCCAGTGTTCCATTTCAATAACTCGCTCAATTCCCTCTCGACACATGACCTCAACAGCGTCCTGGTCCGCAAGATAGTCGCTTCCTTTAATGGTATCAAACGAGTGATTTTCCCAGGAGTCATTTGTGGGGACAGGGATATTGTCAAAAGCGGAATTGATCCCGCCCTGAGCGGCCACCGAATGGGACCGAAGAGGGTGAACCTTAGAGAGGATGGCGACGTCTCTGCCGGCCTTTTGAGCTTCGATGGCCGCCCTCAATCCTGCGAGGCCCCCGCCAATGATTAAAATGTCATGAGTGAGGAATTCCACATGAACCTTTAGAAGTATCCCTTCCTTGCAATGGTAATCCCCAGTTACGAAGGATAAATACTTTACCGAATATGTAACTCAGGGCCCTGCCGCAGGAGCCCTGAAATATCAGCCCTGCCCGCTGCGCCAGCGCTTGCCTGCCGCGACGGTGCGCGAGCACGGCGGGCGCGGCGAGAAGGGCTGAACTACGAATTATAGCACACTCAAACAAACCATAACCGAGGGGGTACGTTGAATGATTGTCAAAAAAAGTAAAAGTATGAGATAGCAAACAACCCGACACCCATTATGGTAAAGACCCAGAAGAGGAGTTTTTCCTTTTTCACCATTCCAAAATCGATTAAAAAAAGCCGAAGCCCGTAAAAGGCGTGAAAGATAACGAGAAAGAGGAGAAAAAAGTCAAAGGTTTGGTTCGTGTGAAGAGCGGAGAGCCAGAATGGTTCGCCAATCTTTCCTGTGACGGCATAACCGGAGAGGATTTTTAATCCTACCAGGATAAGGAGCAATGGGCCGCTAAAGCGGATGAAATAGTAAGGAAACATTTTTACAACTCAATGCAAAATGATCAATGTAAAATTATCAATTAGCAATAACAAAACTAATACCCCCAAAAGTGCTAATTTTTCAATGCTAATTTTGCATTTTGCATTGATTACTTCCCCAGTGTGGCTTTCTGGCGGAGGGGTTTTAATAAGAAGTCGAGACCACTCAGGATATCGGTTACAACCACATCCGCTCTTTTGAGTGTTTCTCCAGAGGCTCCTTCTCTACCGATAACACAAATACTGAACCCTGCTTCCTCTAACATTGGAGCATCGTCCATTCCATTTCCGATGGCAACCGTCCTCTCCGGGCCCAATTTCCTTAATAGGCCCAATTTCTCTCCGGAGGCTTCTCGTTCCGTTAAGAAGAGCACCTCGGCCTTCACATTCTTTAAGCGCTCTTCCACTTTATCTTTTTCACCTTTTGCCAGGATATAAATCTTAATCCTCTTGGAGAGGAGGTTGATCTTGTCCTTTGCCTTTGGATGGACTCTTCCGTCAGAGGCAAGGGTTCCTTCGTAATCGATCAGAAGATATTCGATATCTGTGGGTGGTTGTCCGGGTCTTTGAATGGAAATCATCCGTCTTTCCTTTTAAGGAGATGATGGCGCTGTTTCATCACTTCATAAAGTATCATTCCTCCTGAGACGGAGGCATTGAAGGAAGATACAGGACCCTTCATCGGGATCGAGAAGAGGCGATCGCACTTCTTCTTTACCAGAGGCCTGATCCCTTTTCCTTCGGCGCCGATGACGATGGCCAGATCGATATTGAGATCGAGATCGTAGATCAGATCCTTTGCCTCTCCGGAAGCGCCATAGATCCAGATGCCTTCGTTTTTCAGACGATCGATCGTTGTTGCAATATTGACAACACGTGCAACAGGCATATGGGCAGCGGCTCCGGCAGAGGCTTTGATCACAGCAGGAGTGATTCCAACCGCTCGGTCTTTCGGGATGATCATTCCCTGGACTTCGCATCCCAAAGCGGTGCGGATGAGGGATCCCAAATTTTGCGGGTCCTGGATTCCGTCGAGGATGAGAAAGAGGGCCTTTATTCCTTCTTTCTTTGGTCGGGCAAGAATCTTTTCGAGGTCCGCATAGGGAGTTTCCTCGACGATACCGATGATATTCTGATGGAGGCCTCCCTTCACCATCCTATCAAGGGTCTCTCTTTCCGTAAAGACAAGGGGGACTTTCCTTTTTTGAGCGAGGTCAAAAATGGTCTGGAGGGAAGGGGAGGGGTTCCGGGCAGAAACCAAAATCTTTTGAAAGCGGAGGAGGGGTGATGTTAATGCTTCCCTGACAGGATGAATGCCGTAAATGATCGGGGACATAGTGTAATGAAAAATTCGAAGCACGAAATCCGAAGTTCTAAACAATCCAAAATGACCCAATTTCAAATGTTCGAAACAAATAAATATTTGTGACATTGAAGGAATCGTAAAAAGTCGTCATTCCCGTGAAAACGGGAATCCAGAGAATTCTAACTACTTGAAAATACTGAATTCCTGCTTGCGCAGGAATGACTGGTAATGGGCTTTTCAAACTTTTTACGAAACCATCACATTTGAATTTTGAAAATTAGAATTTGTTTCGAATTTCGATATTCGAATTTCGGATTTCATATTTAAGAGATATCTTCCACAATCCTCTGGACAGCCTCAATGGGGTCTTTTGCTTCCTTGATTGGTCGGCCGATCACAAGATAATCTGCTCCGGCTTCAATCGCTTCTCTCGGGGTCAATGTTCTCTTCTGGTCATCTTTTTTGTCAGAAGGGTGACGAATCCCCGGCGTCACGATCAGAAACCTTTCTCCGCATCGCTCACGGATGATCCCTATTTCTTGAGGAGAAGCTACGACTCCATCAACCCCTGACTTCTGTGCAAGAAGGGCGAGGCGTCCCACCTCATCGACGAGAGGGCCCTGAACTCCCACCTCCTTCAAGGTTTCCTCATCCATACTGGTGAGGATCGTAACCGCGAGGATGATGGGCCTCGGGATACCAAGATTCTTTGCCACAATCCTTGAAGCCTCAACGGTCTTTCTCATCATCTCAAGGCCTCCCAGGGCATGAAGGTTGAACATCGCCACCTGGTGTTTCGTTGCCTCCTCTCCTGCTTTTGCCACAGTATTGGGAATATCATGATATTTGAGATCGAGAAAAACCTTCTGCCCCTTCTGACAGATCATATCGATTACTTTTGGCCCGGAGTGGGTGAAAAGCTGTTTCCCCACCTTAAAGATGCCTACGCGGTCTTTTAAAAGTGTGACCCAGTCCCGGGCCTCGTGAAAATGCTCAACATCGAGGGCAAAGATGATTTTGTCTTTAGGGCTGGTTGGAGTCATTGGATTCATTTAATGCTTCCTTATATTCGGGAATCTATCACATTCAGTTTTTCTTTACAAGCAGTTCCTTCCCTGGTATAAATAACCGAGAAATGGAAAATCAGGAAATCAAGGAAGAAAATCGAAGGATTCGATTTTTAAGATTCCTGGTTGATCTCTCTATCCGGTCTATCCAGCAAGAGGATCTTGCACTCGATGAGGCATTAGGATTAGTCGAAGAGGTGAAGAGGGCGGCTCTGAATCTCTTTCCTGGAAAAGGACTGGCCTTTGAACTGATTTATCTGCCCCGGTTTCAGAGGGTCATCGAGGCGAGGTTCGGAACACCCCTCACCCCGCCCTCGCCCCTCAGGGGAGAGGGGCATAAGCGCTAACTTAATTATTGACTTATGAGGGGGAGTTTTGATATAA
>JASEHH010000032.1 GCA_030017685.1 Thermodesulfobacteriota bacterium
CCGGTTTAAGTAGAAGCCGCCAATGTAAAATAAATTGCACCTTTAAAATCTCTGCCTGCGCGGGAATGACAGACAAAGAACTTTCTCCGAAATCCCTGCCTGCGGCAGGCAGGCGAACTCATTACTCCGAACTTCTATAGGAATTTCTCGTGTTCTTTCTTGATGCACCGGTCCATCACCACTTTCAGGCCTGCCCTCTCGGCCTCTTCTCCTGCCTTCTGATGGATCACTCCCTCCTGCATCCAGATAATCTTTACTCCCCGCCGGATCGCCTCTTCCGCAATAGGAGGAACCTCCTCCGATTTCCGGAAGATATCGACCACATCGATCTCAATCTCTTTAGGGATCTCCATCAGATGGGGATATACCGTTTCCCCGAGGATCGTATCGCCATCAGGCCGGACCGGTATGATGCGGTAGCCCTTCGATTGAAGGTAGGCGGCCACCCTATAACTGGGCCTGTCCTCCTTGGGTGAAATACCCACGACCGCCACTGTTTTAGAGCTTTTCAGTATCTGCTTCAATATCTGCTTCAATTCTTCGTCTTTCATTGATTCTCCTAAAGTTTTTACAATTCTTCCTGATAGCTTTATTACCCGCGAACCATGAAAATACCCCGGGTGTTTGGGTTACGGTTACGAAGCCCGTTTCGGTTACTGGTTACGGTTACGTGTAAAGAATTAAGAGACGATAAACGTAGCCTTTTATTAACGATACGGGCCTCGTTACCCTTACCGTTAGACTTTAATTTTCTAGGCAATCCTTCTTTAACCTCGACCTCAACCTTGTGTACTTTTTAAGATTAGTAGCTTGGCGTGGTGGGTCGGGAAGGATCTGTGAGGGGCCATCCTCTTACCGGAGCCCCTGAGGCCGGCTCTTCTTTCTCTTTCGGAATGGTTCCTTCGACAAAGGCCTCCAGGATGGTCTGCGGAGAACTTCCATCAGCAGGGGTTCCTGTTTCGAGATTCACCTTCAACAGAACAATCTTTTCAGGAACTCTGAAGGGTTCCGCGGGCGCATCCCTCAATGCGTGATCCATAAAAGAGATCCAGATGGGAAGGGCGGCTCTCGAACCTGTCTCATTCTTCCCGAGAGAGGCCTTGTCATCGAAACCCACCCAGACTCCGGCAAGGAGAGAGGGAGTATATCCAATAAACCAGGCATCCGCATAGTCGCTGGAGGTCCCGGTCTTTCCGGCAACAGGTCTGCCAAGAACCTTTGCCCTCTGGCCGGTTCCGTGCTGGACCACGCCTTCGAGAAGATGGGTGATGATAAAAGCATTCTGCGGAGAGATGACCCGTTCCTTAATGATAGGAGTAGGAGATGGGGCGGCAGGAGCGTTTTCTTCTCCTTCTTCTTCCTCCTCCGGTTCCTCCAATTCAATATAAGGGGTATTCTCTTCAAGGACCTCGCCTTTCATGGTGACGATCTTTTTGATGAAGATGGGTTTGATACGTTCTCCACCGTTGGCAAAGACCGCAAAGGAAGAGATCAATTCTAACATGGAAGCTCCGGAGGTTCCCAGGGCAATGGAGAGGTCCCGCTTGATCGGAGATTCAATTCCCATCTTTTTGATGAATTTAAGGGCATAACCTACACCAACGTCCTCAAGAATCTTGACCGTCACGACATTTCTGGAATGAGCCAGGGCGTTTCTGAAGGTGATGGGGCCCATAAAATGCTTGTCGTAATTTTTTGGAGCCCAGTAGTATCCTCCGTCATAATCCGAATATTCCACGGGCGAGTCCATGAGAAGGGTGGAGGGGTGATAACCCTTCTCAAGCGCCGCAGCATAGATGAAAGGTTTAAATGCAGAGCCCGGCTGTCTACGGGAATTGACAGCGCGGTTGAACTGACTTTCGCTGAAATCACGGCCCCCCACCATGGCTTTCACATATCCTTTTTGCGGATCGGAGCAGATCAGGGCTCCCTGGACAAGGGGTTCCTGTTCCAGAGTGAGGGTGAGAGGCTGATCTTTCTTAGCCGGTTCCTTTACTCTCACATGGACGACATCTCCGGTTTTGAGTAGATCTGCAGGCGTCTTCACCTGGCCGGGCTTGAAATGGGCTGTGGGTTTGATCTGGAGGGCCCAGGCCATCTCAGCATAGGGAAGCATTCCCTTCCGATCCTCCACCCAGACCGTGTAGAGCTTTTTGGTCTCATCCCTGGAGAGGATCACTCCCTCAAAGATCTGATTCGGTAAAAGGGGTTGGAGCGTCCCTCTCTTCCTTTTGGTGAGGTCCTTCACCTCATCAGGAGTGAGAGTCTGGATGGGTCCCCTGAATCCCTGCCTCTTATCCAGTTCCCTCAATCCCATCTCCATTGATTTTTGTGCGGCTCGTTGAAGGTTGAGGTCAAGGGTGGTATAGATTCTTAATCCCTCTTTATAGAGTTTCTCCTTGCCGTATTTTCTTTCGACCTGAATGCGGATGAACTCCGTAAAGTAAGGGGCCTTGCTGAAGAAGGCGCTCTCCCTCGGCTGAATCTTCAGGGGCGTCCGGAGGGCTTTCTCTTTCTGTTCCTGTGAGATGAAACCCAAATCCGTCATCCGTGTGAGGACATAATTCTGGCGTTCTCTGGCCCTGGGCAGGTTGTTGACAGGCGAATAACGGCTGGGAGCTTTTACCAGGCCTGCGAGCAGGGCCGTTTCTGGAAGATTGAGCTGTTCCACCCGTTTATTGAAATAACTTTCCGCGGCGGCTTCTATTCCATAGGCGCCGTTTCCCAGGTAGATATGATTGAGATAGAGAGAAAGGATCTCCTCTTTGGTCAAATTCCCTTCCAGACCGAAGGCATAGGCGACTTCTTTCAATTTTCGGAGAAAACTTCTCTTGGGGGTGAGGAAGAAGGTCTTGGTTACCTGTTGGGTGATGGTGCTGCCCCCCTGGACAATCTTTCCGGCGAGGAGGTTCTTCAGCACTGCTCGGGCGATTCCTTTGTAGTCGATTCCCCTGTGCTGAAAAAACTCGGCATCCTCCGCTGCGAGGAAGGCCTGGATGAGAGGTTTTGGAATTTTCTCATAAGAGATCGGGATTCGATTGTCCAATAAGAATTTTCCCACGACCTCATCGTCTTCCGAATAGACGATGGAGTTAGCGTTGAGGTTTCGTTCCTTCAGGGAGGCAAAGTCAGGAAGCTGGCGGGAGAAATAGAGGAAGAGGAGCGCTCCGGAGAGGAAGAGCAGAAAGGCGGAGGAGAGAAAGGCGAGGATGATATAAAAGGCGAACCCCTTTTTCGCCTTTTTTTTTCTTGGACGTTTTGTTCTTCCTTTTTTCTTATTCATAAGGACCGGAGGAGGGAATCAACCCATTCGACTCCCCGGTCTGATCCTTCGACTTCGCTCAGGACAGGCACCCGGGGTATGCTCAGGGTTGATACTGAGCGGCGCTTTTCCCTCGACTCTGCTCGGGATGGTGAGCTTGTCGAACCATTACCCCAATTTAAAAATCGGGGTTTGGCGCCGTCGAACGTATCAAAAAGGGGAAAACCCAGCTATCCGCAGGTCTTCCCCTTTTCGCATTGGATGGATGGCTATTTCTTCTTCTTTGCCAGTTGCGACTTCAGATCTTCGACCTGTTTTTTCAAGGCTTCATTCTCTGCGGTGAGAGAAACGATGGTTGCCTCTTTCTCGGCGCCCTTCTGGATCTCTTCCTTCAGCTTCTGAATCTCAAGTTTCGACTTGTCATTGTCTGACTTGAGGTTGGTGTTCTCCGCTTTCAACTTCTCATTCTCCGCCTTGATGTCCGCTCCGCATCCGGCCAGGGCTGAAACGAGCATGCCGATCAGGAACAACGAAAGCATCAAAGATATGGCCCTCTTCATCTACCTATCACCTCCTCTTATTTTTGTTTAACATTATAAGCCTCTCTTCGTAAAAAATCAAATCGTTTACAATTCAGACACTGGACTTCAGACGTTAGACATCAGATTTTTCTAATATAGCAAATTAACTCTTGTGGTGCATCTAACGCTTCTTTACATTTAATGGCGGAAAAATCTTCCAAAAAACAGGAAGATTTTTGTAGCCGCAGGCTTTAGCCTGCGATATTGTGCCCTGAATGGCACATTAAGGAACGCAACCTGAAGGTTGCGGCTACCTCACAATTGCTCAACTCAGGCCTGAACGCACCTACCAATATGGCGATAAATTTATGACCCACTACACTCTATTCCACTCTTTTGAAATTCTTTCATATATGATGGAATCGTAAAAAGTCGTCATTCCCGTGAAAACGGGAATCCAGAGAATTCTAACTACTTGAAAATATCCCGCTAAGAGCGGGACTTGCGCAGGAATGACTGATAATGGGATTTTCAGACTTTTTACGAAACCATCATATATACAAAAGCGTCATTTCCTCTGGTAGCTACCAGGCCGTTCGGCTGAGCTCACGTCGAAGCCCTCATCCATTTGTAATCTCTGGCCATTTATCTTTCTTCAGTCTAATGTCTGCCCGCAGCGCCAGCGCTTGCGCGGCGTGAGGTCTATAGTCTTACTGTCTGCATCATAGTTAAATCTTTTCTTGCTTGACGAATGAAGCCATTTTTTGTAGAGTTGCACGGATAAGGGAGAGATTCCAATGGATGTCGGACAAATTCTCACTTTTACTGCCCGTAAGTTCCCTCAAAGGATCGCGCTCATTTGCGAGCAAGAGCGGAAGACTTATCAGGAGTTTAATGATCGGACCAATCGACTTGCCAATGGAATGCTACGGCTGGGTTTAAGAAAAGGGGAGAAAGTCGCTGTTCTTCTCTTCAATTCGATCCCCCTCGTTGAGATTCTCTTTGCCTCGGCAAAGATAGGCGGCGTCTTCACACCGATCAATTTCCGCTTTACCGCGGAGGAAGTTTTCTACATCCTGGACCATTCCGATGCCCGTTTTTTTATCTATGGAGAGGAGTTTTCAGGACTCGTCGAGAAGATCCGCTCCAGGCTTAAAAAAGTGGAGTTCTATTTCTCCATCGGGGAGCCCGCTCCTCCTTCCATTTTGAACTACGAAACTTTTTTAAAAGAGTCCCTTTCTCAGGAACCGGATGTCCCCCTCTCTGAAAAGGATGAGTGCCAGGTGATGTATACCTCCGGCACGACGGGAAAACCGAAAGGGGCCCTCCTCACTCATGAGAATCTCCTCTGGAACCTTTTCAATACCATCCTGGGAAGGGAGGAGAAGGAAGGAGAGACTTCACTCGTCATCGGTCCCCTCTATCACACGGCGGCTCTCAATAACCATTTCCTCACCCGTGTGGCACTGGCCGGGACCAGCGTCCTCGTCAGGCATTTTGATCCGGAAAGGGTGATGGAGATCATCGGAAAGGAGAGGGTGACGATTATCTCAGGCGCTCCTTCGGCCTACCATTTGATACTCTCCCTTCCTGAGGGACGGTATGACACCCGTTCGATCACCAAATGCACCACAGGGGCCTCCATCCTTCCGAATGAAACAAAGGAGAGACTGGCCAAACTCTTTCCCAATCTCTCTGGCATTTATGATGTCTATGGGTGCACCGAGGCTACGCCCTCGATTGCCATCCTCAAGGCGAAGGACTCTCTGAAAAAAAAGGAATGTGTGGGGCCGGCTGTTCCCTTCCTCGAAGTGAGAATCGTGGATGATCAGGACCGAGATCTCCCAGTGGGAGAAGTAGGGGAGGTGATCTGCCGCGGTCCCAATGTGATGAAGGGATATTATAAGGATGAAGAGGCTACCCTAGAGGCTCTCCGGGGGGGATGGCTTCACACGGGGGACCTGGCCCGGATGGATGAGGAGGGATTCATCTATATCGTTGACCGGAAGAAGGATATGATCGTCAGCGGCGGAGAGAATATCTATCCACGTGAGATTGAAGAGATCCTTTACAGTCATCCTAAGATTGAGGATGCGGCCATCATCGGAGTCCCTGATCCGCTCTGGGGGGAATCGGTCAGGGCGGTCATCGTTTTGAAAAGGGGAGGGACGATGACAGAGGAGGAGGTGATCGAATACTGCAAAAGTCATCTTGCCAGTTACAAGAAGCCAAAGTCAGTGGAGTTCGTAGAAAGCCTTCCCAGAAATCCTTCGGGGAAGGTCCTTAAAACCGTATTGAGGGAGAGATTCTTGAAACGAAATTGAGCGATATTTTGGGGGGATGTAGCCGCACCCTTCAGGGTGCGAGGGTTTCGGTTTCATGGTCTTTACCTTGTGTGTACCTTTTTTCGCAGGCTAAAGCCTGCGGCTACAGGTTTCTTAAAAAAAATCGCTCAACTTAGTACACTGTTTCATAAATACGCTAACGTATGCTATAAAAGATTCTTCGTCGTTTCACTCCTCAGAATGACAATAATCGTTTGTCACTCTGAACGAAGTGAAGAGTCTCTATAATTTATGGCCCTAAAAATACGTAACCGTAATTACGAAATGGAGTACTTAGGTTAAAGAAAGGAGAGAAACTATGAAACGGTCTATCTTCTTATTATTATTCTTGTTGGCGCTTATGGTGAGCATGGCCCAGGCCCAGGAGAAGCGGTTGGTCATAGGGACGGCGAGCACCGGAGGGACATGGTACCTTTTAGGAGGAGGGGTTTCGGGAATCATCAACAAACATATCAAAGGGGTTACTTCTACGGCCATTCCTTCCGGAGCCTCAATTGAAAACATCAGGGCGATTTCCAAGCAGAGGCAGGATCTGGCTCTCACCATGCCGGACATCGCCTTCTATGCTTTCAATGGACAGGAGATGTTCAAGGATGGAAAAGTGGAAGAGATCCGGGGACTCTTTTCAACCTACCCCATCGACATTCAGATCTATGTGGAAGAGAAATCTCCGATCAAGAGCATTTCCGACATCAAAGGGAAGAATCCAAAAGTGGCTGTGGGGCCACCCGGGAGCGGGACAGAGGTGATGGCAAGGTATGTCTTAAAAGAGTACGGGATCACCTACGATGATATCCAGGAGCAGTTCCTCTCCCATACGGAGGCCACGGCTGCAATGAAGGATGGGAATATTGAGGTGGGAATTGTCACCCTTGGGACGCCCGCACCCACCCTGGTCGAATTGACCCGTTATAAGAAGATCAGGTTTCTCGATATCGAGCCTGAAGTTGGGGAAAGGATCAATAAGAAATTCCCTGCCTACTTTCCAAGGGTGATTCCCACAGGGACCTATCCGGGAATGGGAAAAGAGCATCACACTCTGGGCTGGATGGGTTTCTTCATCGTCCATAAGGATTGCACCGGGGATCTTGCTTATGAGATGGTAAAGGCGGTCTTCGATCATAAGGCGGAACTGGATGCCATCCATGCCATGTTTAAGGAGATCACATTGGCCAATGCCACCAAAGGGATGTCGGTTCCCCTTCATCCCGGGGCGATTCGATTCTTTAAGGAAAGAGGAGTTATAAAGTAATCATTGAAAATTGATCAATGATCAGTGGTCATTTAACATTGAAAACGAAAAAGGGGTCCATCTTGTTGAGGATAGCTATAGGCGTAGGCATAATAGCGATGTTGGTTGGGGTGTTGTGGCCTGTCTATCGCTTAGAGGTTTCAAGCGAGGGCAGGCCCGATGCCTTTCTCTCGCTTCCCGTCTCTTCAGGGGACAGGTTCAGCATCCGGTTTTTCCACTCCTATGATCGGGCCTTTTTCCAGGAGAATTATGAAATCGAACCCAGGGCGCAAATTCTTCTGAGGGATATGACATTCCAATCCCATCTCAATGGCGGAGGATTTGCGTATCCCAATTTCCATCTCCGGGCGGATGGTGTGGGAGAGTTAAGGGATATCAATGAGGCGAGGAAGAAGATTCAGTTCATGATGGGGTCGAGAGATCTGGCCAATCATAAGCTCATCTTCAAAGGTAAAACCTTTCATCTCTCGGATGGGATCGAACCTTTCGAGATCGTAGAGATCAAATTGAAAAAGAGGATGGTTCTATGGGACCTATTCGAAAAAGTCACCTCGTCACTCTAACCGCCATCGGGATGTCCGTCTTCCATCTCTATACCGCCCAATTCGGACTCTTCTCTGCCATTGTCCAGCGTTCCATCCATCTCCTCTTTGCCCTGCTCCTCATCTTTTTGACCATTCCGATGGGAGGAAAGGGTCCGGAGAAGGCCACCCAGTCGAAACTCTCCACCTTGTGGGATTTTTTTCTATTCCTCCTCAGTCTGGCGACCGTCGTCTATCTCGTTTTGCAATTCAGAGAGATCGTCATGAGGGGGGGCGCTACGACAACCTACGACCTCATCATGGGCGGAATCCTCATCCTCCTCGTCCTCGAAGCAACGAGGAGGTCTCTGGGATGGTCGCTTCCCATCATTGCCCTTTTAGGCATCCTTTATGCCCTTTTAGGGGATCGAATCCCGGGATTATGGGGACATAAGGGCGTGGATCTGGAAAGTTTCGTGGCCTATCAGTTTATCACCACGGAAGGGCTCTTCACCGTTCCCCTCGGTGTTTCCGCAAGTTTCATCTTCATCTTTATCCTCTTTGCGGCCTTTCTCGTCGCTTCGGGGACAGGAGAGTTCTTTATAGATTTTGCCAATTCCCTCACCGGAAATTGGAGAGGAGGCCCTGCCAAGGTGGCGATCGTCAGCAGCGGCTTCTTCGGGACGATCTCCGGGAGTTCTGTGGCCAATGTAGTGAGCACAGGCTCCTTCACAATCCCCCTCATGAAGAAGATCGGATATGAGCCTAAGTTTGCAGGGGCCGTGGAGGCGGTGGCATCGACCGGAGGCCAGTTCATGCCTCCTGTGATGGGAGCCGCGGCCTTTATCATGGCCGATATGCTTGGAATTCCATATATCCGGGTCTGCCTTGCGGCCATGATTCCTTCGATCCTCTACTATTTCGCCCTTTTCTATATGGTCCATCTCGAGGCATTAAAACTGGGTTTAAAAGGAATCCCGAAAGAACAGTTGCCCCGGCTGAAAAAGGTGATCCTCCAGAGGGGACATCTCATCCTGCCTGCTTTTCTTCTCGTTTACCTCCTTGTCATAGGGTACTCGCCTATGAAGGCGGGTTTCTGGTCGATCTGGGCTGTTATGGGAATCAGCTTTTTCAAGAAGGAGACAAGGATCGGTTTTAAGAAGTTTCTTTTAGCCCTTGAAAAAGGGGCGATGATATCGAGGGAGGTGGCTTTAGCCTGCGCCTGCGCTGGAATTATCATCGGCGTGGTCACCCAGACAGGCCTTGGATTGAAGTTCTCCACCCTTGTAATCGAGGCATGCAAGGGAGAACTCTTTTTAGCGTTGATCGCCGTGATGTTTACCTCGATGATAATGGGCCTTGGTTTAACCACTTCTGCCGCCTATATCCTCACTGTGATCTTAGGAGGACCGGTTCTCATCAAGTTGGGGGTTGATCCTCTGGCGGCCCATATGTTCGTCTTCTATTACGCCTGCATCTCCACGATCACGCCTCCGGAGGCCCTGACCGCCTATGCTGGAGCAGGGATCGCTGGTTCCCCTCCCTTTGCCACCGCATTTTTAGCCATGAGGCTCGCGGCCATTGCCTATTTCATTCCCTTTCTCTTCGTCTACTATCCTGTTCTCATCTGGAAAGGAGACCTGCTTCATATTCTCTCCGCTTTTCTGACAGCCATCATCGGATGTTTGGCTCTTGGCTCTGCTATCCAGGGCCATATGATCAGCAGGTTGAATTGGGTCTTAAGGCTCCTCCTTTTTATTGCGGCGTTCACCCTGATCAAACCGGGCATGGTCTCGGATATTCTTGGGGGTGGTATCCTTGTCGCCATCTTTCTCCTCCAGAGGATGAAAAATAGAAAGAGATGAAGATGAAGCATTTTTATTAACCTTGTTAAAATAGTCCATTCAACCCCTCCTGTCCTCCCCTTATTTTGAGGGGAGGAATACCCCCTCTTAGGGTTAAGAGGGGGAAAGGGGGAGTTACTTCTTGCCGTGAGCCAAATTTTTAGTGGGTGAGGAGAGATGAAGACATGTAAGGCAATGGTTCTTGAAAAACCAGGGAGAATGGTTTTGAGGGAGTTTCCCCTTCCGTCGATCGGACCGGAAGAGGGACTCCTTAAGGTGGAGATGGTTGGGGTCTGTGGTTCGGATGTGGGGATGTACCGGGGCAAGGCGACACGGGCTCCTCGCCCCTATCCCATCATCATGGGACATGAGATCTTCGGGACGATCGTCGAGGTCGGGGAGGAGGCATCCCAAAGATGGAACCTGAAAGAAGGGGACCGGGCGATCGTTGAGTATGCCTTCGGATGCGGAGAATGCTTCTATTGCAAGCAGGGAGATTATATTCACTGTGAGGCGATGTTCACCTACGGATCGATGATTTCCTGTAAAGATCCGCCACACCTCTGGGGCGCTTATAGCGAATATCTTTATCTCCCTCCGAGGGCAATGGTCCACAGGGTCGGTCAGGACCTTCTGCCGGAAGTCGGAGTTCTGATCTGTGCGGTCCTGGGAAATGGAATAAGATGGCTTCAAACCCTTGGGGGCCTTTGTCCCGGAGATATCGTCGTGATCCAGGGGCCCGGACAACAGGGATTGGCTGGTGTCATCGCGGCAAAAGAAGCAGGTGCTGAAAAGGTGATCGTCACTGGAATAACCAAGGATCGAGTTCGATTTGAATTGGCCAAGACCTTTGGAGCGGATGAGATCATCGATACCGAGAAGAACGATCCGGTCGAAAGGGTGAAGGAGATCACGGGAGGGATGATGGCCGATCTTGTCATGGATGTGACGGGAAATCCAAAAGGAGCGATAACAGCCATCGATCTGGTAAAGAAAAAAGGGACGGTTATCCTCCCCGGGCTTTACGGTATGGATCGAGAGATACCTCTGGTCCTCGATAAGATCGTTTACAAGGAGGTGAGAGTGCAGGGCGCCTTCAGCCATGATTTTCGGTCTGTCCTTCCGGCTATCCGCCTGGCCGAATCAGGAAAATATCCCCTGGAGAAGATGGTGACCCACCGGTTTCCTCTTGAGGAGGCTGAACAAGCAGTCAAGGTGGCAGGAGGAGAGATTGAAGGAGAGGACCCCATCAAAGTGGTCATTGTTCCTTAAGCATTGTACATCGAAACTTCTTGACATGAATGGCTATTTATTGTTATTGAAAGCCCATTAATCCATTATAAAGGAGGGCGAAAATGAAGTTGAAAAAAATAGCGTGTTTTGGGTTTGGGTTAATTATCTTTTTGATGGCTCCTTATTTAGCTCTTGGACAGGAGAAGGTCGATATTAAGATGATGACCGGACCAATGGGAGGATCGTGGTATCCACTTGGAGGGGCGATTGCAGAATTGATCCAAAAGAATATTCCTGGGTCAATGGTCTCTGTATCTCCTGGGGCGGGCATTGCCAATGTGGTGGGCGTGGAAGAAGGGAAAACGGATATTGGTTTCGGAAACTCTTCCTCGAGTGTGGATGGGGTTGCAGGAAGAGAGCCTTTCAAGGCGCCTCAAAAAAATGTGATGCAGTTGGCAAACCTTTATCCCCAATATTTTCAGATCGTTGTTCTCGAAGACTCCGGTATCAAAACGATTTCGGACCTTAAAGGAAAAAGAATCTGTCCAGGGACAAAGGGGATGACCGGAGAGCTTCTGGCTACTCAACTTCTTCAAGTCCATGGCCTTTCCTATAAGGATATGGCAAAGGTAAACTATGTGAGTTATACCGATTCTATATCGCTCATGAAGGATGGACATGCAGACGCTTATATGCCTGGCACAACCACCCCTGCTGCGACCATTGTCGATCTGGCAACCACCAAGAAGGTCAGGCTACTCTCCGTTCCGGAGGATAAGATCAAAGAACTCCAGAAGATGAATATTGGGTATATCCGGAGGGTCATTCCCTCCGGTACCTATCCGGGAATCAACTACGATGTTGTCACAGTCGGCTATTTCACCCATCTGGTCATCAGTTCAAAGCTTCCGGAAGCGCTTGTTTACCGGATCACAAAAATTCTCTCTGAGAATGTGGATCGGCTGGCAGATGTTGTGAAGGATATGAAAGGGGTGACCATTAAGGATCTCGCACATGATATCGGAGTTCCATTTCACCCCGGCGCATTGAAGTACTATAAGGAAGCAGGCGTCATTAAGTAAAGGTTCTGCTGTTCGCTTTCCATCGCGAATTTCTTTGAAACGCTGCGAGGGGCGGGAATGGAGCCATTCCCGCCCTTTTTTATAGGTGGAAATATGGAGAGTTTTATTCGCATTGTGAAAAGGGCGGTATGGGTCATCGCTGTTCTCATGTCAGCCTACCATCTCTATGCCGGGGCCTTCGGCGCTCCGGAGGCGATGATGCACCGTTCCATCCATCTTCTCTTTACGCTGGTGTTAATCTTTCTTCTAGGGATTACAATACAAACAAAAACCAGCAAGGTTAAACTCTGGTCAGATCTGGTTCTCCTTCTCTTAACCCTCGGCTCTCTCGGCTACATCTTCCTCAATTATGAATATGTGGTGACACGGTATGCTTATGTTCAATCGTTGACTCAGTGGGATATGGTTATGGGCGTGATTCTGACCTTGATCCTTCTTGAGGCGGCGAGAAGGACCATTGGTCCGGCTTTGCCCATTACCGCATCCGTATTCCTCCTCTATGCCCTTTTGGGAAATTACCTTCCGGGATTGATGCGCCATACGGGTTTTACGATTGAGACTCTGATTGACCAGCTCTATTTAACTACGGAGGGAATTTTTGGCATTCCGATAGGAGTATCTGCCACCTATGTGATTCTCTTTGTCATCTTCGGCGCCTTCCTGGAACAGTCCGGCGCAGGGAAGTTCTTTATGGATTTTGCCACCTCTCTGGTAGGCGGCGCGAAGGGAGGGCCGGGAAAGATCTCTGTGGTTTCGAGCTCTCTCTTCGGAACAATCTCCGGAAGTGCGGTAGCCAATGTGATGGTTGATGGCTGGTTGACCATCCCGCTGATGAAGCGTACGGGATTCAAACATGAGTTTGCGGCGGCTGTTGAAGCAACAGCCTCTACCGGAGGGCAGATCATGCCACCGGTCATGGGCGCGGCCGCATTTGTCATCGCTGAATATACCGGAATTTCTTACCTTCAGATATGTAAACATGCCCTGATTCCCGCCCTTTTATACTATCTTGCTCTCTTTATGGCCATCCATTTTGAGGCCAGCAAGACGGGATTACAGGGCATCCCCAAGTCGGAGAGACCGGTCCTGAACTGGGTCATTGTCACGAAAGGCCATCTCTTCGTTCCCCTGATTGTAATTATCTTCTTCATGCTGGCAGGGTATACGCCGATGTATGCCTGCATCTACGCCATCGTTGCTACACTGGTTGTTTCTCTCCTGAGGACAGAGACCCGCATGGGGTTGAAAAAGATCATGGAAGCCCTTGAGCTTGGGGCAAGGAATATGCTTCCTGTTGCCGCTGCCTGCGGCTGCGCGGGCATTGTGGTGGGTGTGATTAACCTGACAGGGTTGGGACTTAAATTTACCAGTCTGATCCTTTTCATCGCCGGCGACTCCCTTGCTCCTGCTCTCATCTTTACGATGATTGCCGGGATCATCCTTGGGATGGGGCTTCCCACGACAGCAGCCTATATTGTCCAGGCAGCGCTGTTGATTCCTGCCCTCATTAAACTTGGCGTGCCGGTCATTGCGGCCCATCTCTTTGTCTTCTACTTTGCCATCATCTCCGCGATCACGCCTCCGGTTGCCATGGCGGTCTATGCGGCCGCGGGCATCAGCGGCTCCAATATCTGGAAGACAGGCCTGGCCGCGATGAAAGCAGGCGCAACGGGGTTCATCGTTCCCTTCATGTTCGTCTACGGTCCTTCCCTTTTGCTCATCGGATCTCCCACGAGCATTGTCACGACCATCGTTTCTGCATCGATCGGCGTGGTGCTTCTCTCCGCCGGATTGATGGGATGGTTTTTAAAAGAGGCGAACTATCTGGAAAGGGCGATGCTCATTGCCGGAGCCATCTTCCTGATCAACCCCGGTCTCTTCACGGATGCCGTCGGACTCCTCCTGCTGATCGGGGTCATTCTTCTGCAGAAATATCGGCATCGTTCAGGATAATACCTCAAACTCATCTTTGAACGATGGAAGTTTTATTTAGTGTCTGTTTATGAATTACCCTCTCAATCAGAATCGTCATTCCGGCGAAAGCCGGAATCCAGTCTTTCCAAGACCTTCTGGATGCCCCCGTATCAAGTACGGGACAGGCTCCTCAGGTCCGGCATGACGGAAAACACTATTTACGGACAGACACTACTTAAGAAAAGGAGAGTGAATTGAAGAAAGCAGTGATCGTCAGTGCGGTTCGGACGCCGATCGGAAGGTACATGGGAATTTTGAAAGGCATTCCAGCTTATGATCTGGGAGCGCTGGTTCTGAATGAAGTTGTCAGGAGAGCCGGGTTAAATCCGGGTCAGGTGGATGAAGTCATTCTGGGCCAGTCCTATCAAAACGGGGAGTATGTCAATATTGCCCGGATGTCGCTTCTCAAAGCGGGATGGCCGGAATCGATTCCCGGAATCACGCTGGACCGGCGATGTTGCACAGGATTGGATACGGTCTGCTCTGCGGCCATGGCTGTCCAGTCGGGTCATGCGGAGATTGTGGTGGCGGGCGGCGTGGAGAGTATGAGCAGTGCGGAGTTTTACCTTCCGGGGGAGATTAAATGGGGGATCGGGGGAAAGAAAGGAATGCCGAAAGGGCATGGCGACCTAAACCTTTGGGGAATTCCCTTCTACGACCGGATTCAGCGGGCAAGGGTGATGTCCCAACCTGAAGAGAGATACGGGATACTGACGACGATGATGTCCTGGGCAGAGACAGCCGCCAAAGAGGAAAAGATCTCAAGGGAGGATTGCGACCGCTGGGCTCTGGAGAGCCACCGGAAGGCGTGCGAAGCAATGGAGTCGGACAAATTTAAAGAGGAGATGGTGGCCGTGCCTGTCCCTCAAGAAAAAAAAGGTGTAATCTTAGTTGACCGGGATGAGACGCCGAGACCGGATACGACCTTTGAACAATTGTCGAAACTTCCACCTGTTTTAGGAGGGGTTTGCACGGCAGGGAATTCCTCCTCCGAAAACGATGGTGCCGCGGCTTGCGTCATCACGACCGAAGAGAAGGCTGAGGCATTGGGGCTGAAGCCTCTGGTCTCGATCAGGGAGTTTGCGGTTGCGGGTGTGGACCCAAGATATACCTATAAGGCAGTGGACTTTGCCGTAAAGAAGGTTCTGGAGAAGACAGGACTGAAGATCGATCAGATGGATTTGATCGAGATTCAGGAGGCCTTTGCCGCACAGGTTTTGGCAGACCTGAAGATGTTGGGACTGAAGGAGAAGGATTATCCCAGAATCAATGCCAACGGATCTGGAATCTCTCTTGGACATCCCATCGCCTGCACAGGGACGAGAGTTCTGGTCACACTTCTGCACGAAATGAAACGGCGTGGCAGTCGATTCGGACTCGAATCAATCTGCGGTGGCGGAGGCCTGGGCATTGCAGCCATCTTTGAAAGGCAATAAAAGTAGCGATCAATTTCACACCCTGAAGGAGCCACCCAATGTCATCCCAATCTCACGACTTAAATCAAATCACACCTTTTGAGGGAAAGTCTCCCCAATTTGATGAGACCGTATTCATCGATCCCTCTGCGAGGCTGATTGGAGAAGTCATCCTGGAGAAAGAGGTGAGCATCTGGCCCTTTGCGCTTTTGAGGGCGGATAGCGATCGAATCGTCGTGGGGGAACGTTCGGTCATTCTTGATAAGGTTTTGATCGAGTCCCCGAAGGACCGGCCGGTCATCATTGAACGAGAGGCATTGATCAGTCACGGTGTCATCCTTCACGGATGTATTGTCAGAGAAGGGGCGGTTGTTGGAATCGGAGCGATCGTGCTCGATGGAGCAGAGGTGGGGAAGAATTCGGTCATCGGGAGCGGAAGTGTAGTGCCTCCTGGAATGAAGGTTCCTGAAGGGTCGCTCGTTCTTGGAATTCCGGGCAAAGTCGTCAAGAGACTGGATGAGGAGGCGATGGGACGATCCAGGGAACAGTGGAGCGAAGCTTACGAGAAGTCGAAGAAGTATCTAAAGATTTTTGGGAAAACGTAAGTGGTCTCTGAAAAAAATTCGTGCAGGTAGACTTCGAAAACCTGTTACCAATTAAACAATCATAACGAGGAAAGTAATGATTATCGATCGGATCAGAAGGGTATTGGTTGTCGGTGCAGGGACGATGGGCCATTCGATCGGACTGGTCTTTGCACAGGGCGGGTATGAGGTCGATCTGGTGGATATTAATGAGGACATCCTCGGGAAAGGCCTCAAACTGATTCAATCCAATCTTCGGACCCTGAAAGATGGGAAGATGGTCGATGTTAGATCGATTCCAAAGATTTTGGGCCGAATCCATCCCTCCACTTCCCTCGAGGTAGCAAAGAAGGCTGACCTGGTCGTAGAGGCAATATCAGAACATCCGAAAGCGAAGAAAGAACTTTTTCAGACTCTGGATCGCCTCTGTCCTGCTCGGACGATCTTTACCAGCAATACCTCCTATCTCAATATCTTTCGACTGGCGAAAAGAATCCGTCCCGAGAAGATGTTGATCTGCCACTGGTATGCCCCTCCCCATCTCATCCCTCTGGTCGATCTGGTCAAAGGTCCCGGAACATCCGCAATGACGATAAAAACAGTGAGGGAGATCCTCCTGAAATTGGGAAAGACGCCGGTGGTGATGAAGAAGTTCATCCCCGGATATATTGTCAATCGTCTCCAGAGGGCGATGGCGAGGGAGATCTTCTACCTTCTGGATGGAGGATATGCCACAGCGGAGGAGATCGACCGGGCAGTGAAGAGCAGTCTCGGGATCAGAATCCCTGCTGTCGGAGTGGTTCAACGATATGATTATACAGGACTCGATCTGGCCCTCACCTTTGAGAGAAACCCGTCTATCCATCTGGTCTCAAAGGACCGACGGCCCAAAACATTAGAACAGTTAGTAAAAGATGGATATTTCGGAGTGAAGTCGGGAAGAGGGTTCTATGACTACTCCTCAAAGAGAGTCGAAGAAGTCTTGAGGGAGAGGGATAGAAAGCTGATCGAAATGATAAAATTTTTTAAAAAAGAGGGAACTTAAGCCGGTTTACTGTTGTCTTTATAAGAGGGGACAAACGGATTTTTAATGGAGAAGTCTCCAAAGGTTCAAAAAGAGGTGATTGAGGGGTGTAAGGCTGGAGACGAGGGCGCCTTTGCAGAGATCGTCCTCACTTACCAGAAAAAGGTGTTCAATATTGCCTTTCGGATGTTGGGAAACAGAGAGGAGGCAAAGGAGTTGTCCCAGGAGGTCTTCCTTTCCGTCTTAGAGTCGATTAAGGATTTGAGAGAGGAGATTAAATTTGAGCCCTGGCTGACGCAGATCACCTTGAACCATTGCCGAAATCGCTGGAAATATTTGAAGCGAAGGCACTACTTCAAAACCGACTCGTTGAACGATCCTATCGAGACAGAGAATGGAGAGATGGAAAGACCGGTCTATGATCCTTCCGGTAATCCGGAAACCCTCTTCGAAAAGAAAATGGTCCGACAGTTTGTTCAAAAGGGACTATTAAAATTGAAGGAGGATCAGAGAGAGATGATCGTGTTGAGGGACCTCCAGGGGTTCTCTTACGAAGAGATCGGAAGATTGCTCTCCCTTCCCGAAGGGACGATCAAGTCAAGACTTCACAGGGCCAGGATGGACCTCAAAGGGATTCTGGAGAGATCTATGCATTAAAAAAATGGGGAAAAAGCCGGTTGGGTTTAGGGTCAATCGGTTAAGGTTACGAAGCCCGTTTCGGTTACCGGTTATGGTTACGTGTAAAAAATAAAGAGACGATAAACGTAGCCTTCTGATAACGATACGGGCCTCGTTACCGTTGCCGTTAGGCTTTATTTTTTAGGAAATGAACGGAGCGAAGTCAATGGATTGTGGAAAGGTTCGTGACCAATTCTCTTCCCTGTTTGAGGGGGAATTGAAGCCGCTGGAGGAGGAGAAGGTCAGGGAGCATCTTGGTTCCTGCCAGGACTGTGAAAAGGAGTGGAAAGAGTTCAGACAGATGATGGGCTGGCTTCACGCGGTCGAAGAGGAGGAGGTGCCCGGAGGGTTTCTCTCAGAGTTACAGAAGAAACGGGAAGAACGAAAGAGGAAAGAGAGACGGGGAGGGGATCAGTTCTTCCGTTCCATGAAGATCCCTGTCCAGGCGGTGGCCATGGTAATGATTGTTTTTTTGGCCCTTTATCTCAGCAACATGGCGCCTTTTGAGATGCTTCAGAAGAGGGCTGTTGAAAAATCCGAGGTTCCACAATCAGAGGTCCAAAAGAAAGAGGCAGAGCCCGTTTCTCCGCCTCCTCTCAAGATCTATCCTGAGAAATATAGGGCAGAGGCAAAATCCTCTGTGGTTGATGAGAAGAAGAGCATTCCACCCGCTCCTCCTCTCAAAGAAGAGATGGCAACGGCTGAACCCCTTCGCCCGAAAGAGATGGTAAAGGCAGAAGCCCCTCCATTGGAAGAGAAGAAGAGAGAGAGCGAGAGGGTTGGAACAGTCATGATGTCTCTTGCTAAAAAACCAGCCCGGGAAATTACCTTGAAAATCAGTGACAGGGAGAAAGCCGTCTCACAGGTTCAGGAGTTGGCAAAACAATTGGGAGGAGAAATGGTCAGAGAAGATGGAAGTGTCCTCCTGGCTTCCTTGCCTGTCTCCTCCTATGGCGAATTTGAAAAAGGACTGGCCCAGATCGGTTCTTCTCCCGTGTTTCCCAAAGCCACCGTTCCAAAAGAGATGAAGGATGATTCAAGCCTTGCCGCGGGAACGAAGAGCAAGGAACCCATTTTCATCCGCATTCACCTTGTCCCGGAATGATGATGTGATTCAGACATTAAGACTATAGACCTCACGCCGCGCAAGCGCTGGCGCTGCGGGCAGACATTAGACTGAAAAATAGAAATAGCCAGAGATGACACAAAGATAGAGGACTGGCACCTGCGGCAGGAGCAGTGGAACCGGCACTCTTGGTATATACGAAAAAATTTCAAAAGAGTGAAATATAGAATTAATTTCATACTTTGGGAAGCCTGATGTCTAACGTCTAAAGTCCAGTGTCTGAATTGCAACGGAATGATGGTCTCTGGTTGACTTATCGGAACAATCCTTGTATAAATTATCGTTATCTACTCTTCCAATCTGATCCTTTTCGATAAATTCCCATATCTTCAACAGGGAAAAGATGTCTGGCAACAGGAAAGGAGGGGATTTATGGTGGGACGGTTAGGCTTTTCAGGGGTGATGCTGGTCGTTCTGGTCGTTTTGGCCTGCCCTCACAATGGGGCGGCAGAAGAGCGCTATACAGTCAAGCCCGGTGATTCTCTCTACACGATTTCGAGATCGTATGGCATCTCCGTCGAAGCTTTAAAAGAGGCTAACGATCTGGAAGGAAATCATCTCAAACCGAAGCAGGTTCTCCTCATCCCGCATCCGAAAAAGAGACCAGCCGGAAAGACAGCCCAGAAGGTTTCGTCCGAAACAGAACCCTACATCGTGAAACAGGGAGATAGTTTATACACGATTTCGAAGAGGGTGGGGTTTTCAGTGGAAGAGATCAAGAGGATGAACCAGCTTCAAACGAATGCCTTGAAGACCGGGCAGAAACTGATTCTGGTAAAACAGAAAAGCAACAGGGAAGAAGAATCAGAAGAGATCGGTGATGCGGAAGAGGTCAAAGAGAGTCAGCAAGCCCAGGGGGAGACTCAGACAATCACAGAGCCTCTTGGGAAATGGAGAGATCCCGAGGAGAGGGGTCTCTTCCTAAGAGTGGTTAAAACCTTTTTAGGGGTTCCTTACCGGCTGGGTGGTTCCACACTGAAGGGGCTTGATTGTTCCGCCTTTGTGAAAAGGGTTTTTGAAATTTTTAATGTTCAGCTCCCCAGAACCGCCCGGGAACAGTTGCGCATCGGCAAAAAAGTTGGGAGAGGAGAGTTGGAAGAAGGCGATGTCATCTTTTTTAAGACACGGTGGGCGAATAATGCCCATGTGGGAATCTATATCGGCAACAACGAATTTGTCCACGCCTCCTATCGAGGCAAAGAAGTGAGGGTGGACAATCTGGATACACCTTATTTTAACCAGCGGTTCATCAATGGGATGCGCATCATCGAATTAGAGAGGGAGAGTTGAGAATATGATCCTTGCCATCAATCCTAAAAATCCGCAGTTGAGGCTGGTCCGAAAAGTGATCGAAGTTCTGGAACAGGGAGGGGCCATCGGGTATCCCACCGACACTGTCTATGGAGTGGGTTGTGATCTCTTCAACCAGGAGGCGATCCGGAAGATTCATCGATTGAAGAAGATGGAGGGGAAGAAACCGCTCAGTTTCATCTGCTCCGACCTGAAGGACATCAGCCGCTATGCCCATGTTTCCAATTATGCCTACAAGATGATGAAAAGGCTGCTTCCAGGGCCCTATACCTTTGTTTTGACCGCAACCAAACTTGTCCCCAAAATCGCCATGACGAAGCAAAATACCGTTGGCATTCGCATCCCGGACAATAAGATCTGTCTCAACCTTGTACGGGAACTGGGGCATCCGATCATCAGCACCAGCGTCTATAAGCCTGACGAAAGCCTTTACAACGATCCCGCCGAAATTGAAGAACGCTTCGCCAGGCAGCTCGATCTCGTCATCGACGGCGGAGTGATCGTTGCCGAGCATTCCAGCATCATTGATCTCACCGATGAATTCCCAAAAGTCATCCGAAAAGGGAAAGGGGATGTGAGCCTTTTTCAGTAGAAGGCGGATTTCCCTGAGGAGGAAAAGAATGGGACGAAAGAGTCTTTCACCTACGACCTTACTCTTTCCCACACCGGTCGTGCTGGTCACCTGTGTGGATGGAAAGGGAAAACCGAATATCATCACGCTCGCCTGGGCAGGAGTGGTCAATTCCGAGCCTCCCATGATCGGCATTTCCATTCGACCGGAACGGTATTCGCATGGTTGCATAAAGGGGACGATGGAATTTGTAGTTAATCTTCCCTCAGAGGAGATGGTCAGAGGGGTTGATGCCTGTGGGGTGGTCTCAGGAAGAGAGACAGACAAATTTGATCTGACGGGATGGAAAGCCGTTCCAGCGGAGAAGGTTAAGGCGCCATTGATCGACGAATGTCCGGTTCAAATGGAGTGTAAAGTCAAGCAGATCATCTCTCTCGGAAGCCACGATCTCTTTCTCGGCGAGATCATTGCCCTCCATGTGAAGGAGGAAGTGCAGAAGGAGAGGGGCCAGATCGATATCCCGAAAGCCCTTCCACTGGCCTACTGCCCGGGCGCGCGGGAGTACTGGAGCCTCGGAAAACCCCTCGGCCACTATGGTTTTACCAAAGGCAAGCCATGATCATCGACTGTCACACCCATATCTTTCCTGATGAGATGAAAAAGAACAGGGAGGCCTTTTGTTTAAGGGACGATGGATTTTCTTCCGTTTATAAAAATCCCAAGGCCAGGATCGTCGGAGCAGAGGAGTTGATTGCGTCGATGGATGAAGCCGGGATCGAGCAGTCGGTGATCTGCGGTTTTCCCTGGAACGAAAAAGAACTCTGCGCTCTTCATAATCAATACCTGATCGATTCTGCCTCGCGTTATCCCCATCGATTGATCGTTTTCATTCTTCTTCTCTTTTCGGACCCGGAGTGGTCTGCCATGGAATTGGATCGAGGAATAAAGCGTGGGGCAAAGGGAGTGGGGGAGATCGCTTTCTATGATCGGGAGATGACCGAGCAGGATATTGAATCGATGAGGCCGATTTTTAAAGAGATGGAGAAGCAGAAGATTCCCATCCTTCTCCATACCAATGAACATCTCGGGCATTCCTATCCCGGCAAGGGGAAGACGCCTCTGGAGGTTTTCTACCGGTTTGCCCTCGCCTTTCCATCTCTTAAAATTCTGCTGGCCCACTGGGGAGGAGGGCTTCCCTTCTATGAGTTGATGCCTGAGGTTGCAAAGGCAATGGCAAATGTTTATTACGATACGGCAGCCTCTCCCTTTCTTTATTCGAAGAAGATCTATGGCGTTGCAAAAGAGATCGTGGGCGCGGAGAAGATTATTTTCGGATCGGACTTCCCGCTGGTTCAACCCCGGAGGTATTTTCAGGAGCTGGAAGAATCAGGCCTCTCGACCGAGGACCGCGAGAAGATTTTGGGGTTGAACTTTTTGAGGTTTCTTCAAACGGAATAGGTTCCTTCCAGGCCCTGTCGAACAAAGGAGGCCGTTGCTGTGGCCAATACCGCTCCATCCTCCCTTGCGACGCTTGCCTTTGCCTTAACCAATTTCTTATGCACTTCTGTGATTTCTCCATCGATTCGAAGGGGTTGAAGGGTCGGGGCCGGTTTTTTGAATCTGACCTCCAGGGATGCCGCAATTGCATTCAATCCTAATTCATAAACCAGATTGGCCATTGCTTCATCCAGAAGGGTGCAGACGATTCCGCCGTGGACGACTCCATCCCAGCCCTGATAGATTGGCTCCACCGTGAAGGTCGTGTGGATGGTCTGCTTCTGCCGGTCGACCTGAAACTTAATTTTTAATCCGTGAGGATTCTTATCGCCGCACACAAAACAGCCTCCATCCGATACGAATTTCATCCGGTGCTCCTCATGATTTCCCCTCTTCCCATCGCAGGAGAGAGATGGGAAGAGGGAAGTGATGGTTGACTTGATTTTTCCTGTATCATATAGTCTGAACCATGAGGTTGTCAAATCAGGGTGATCAAGGGGAGAATGATGAAAGAGAATAAACACTATTTCGAGGTGGCTATCACAGCGGCCAAAGAGGCAGGTAAGATCCAGAGGGTTCGCTTTGGTCAGCCCCAGTCCGTTACCTTTAAGGGAGAATTTAATCCGGTGACCGAAGTGGACCGGCTCTGCGACCAGGCCATCCAGAAGGCGATTCATCATGCCTTCCCTGACCACGACATTCTGACAGAGGAGAGTTCTTTCGAGGAGAAAGGGTCTTCCTGGAGATGGATCATCGATCCACTCGACGGGACGACAAACTATTACCGGGGTTTTCCTTTTTTTTCCGTCTCCATTGGCCTTGAGAAAGACGGAGAAGTGATCCTGGGAGTGGTTTACATCCCCCCTCTTCGAAGAGCTCTTCGTCGCCCAAAAAGGAGAAGGAGCGTTTCTGAATGAAAGAAGAATCTCTGTCTCTCAAACCAATCAATTGAAGAGGAGTTTTCTTGCCACGGGTTTCCCATACGATGTTCAGGAGAACCCTGATGTCTATCTGCGCTATTTCCGGCAGTTCATCCGACAGAGTTTAGCCATTCGCAGGCCGGGGTCTGCGGCCATTGATCTCTGTTATGTTGCCGCTGGCAGGTTTGATGGTTTCTGGGAGTTGAGGCTACAACCATGGGATATGGCCGGAGCTAATCTCATCGTCACCGAAGCCGGGGGGAAGGTGACCGATCCAGAAGGAGGACCTTTCGATATCTATTCCGGGGGACTTGTGGTTGCCTCCAATGGGCTGCTTCACAAGCAGATGCTTCAAGCGATTGAGGAGATTGATGAAGAGATGGGGAGATAGGGAGATGGGGTTATGAAATCTGAAATTAGGTTGCGTGATTGAAGGCGACGGATAAATGGATAAAAGGAAACAATCCGATCTTTTTAATCGTGAGGGAAAAGAGTTTTTGGGGAGAGAGGCTCCGCTGGCTGATCGGTTGAGGCCGAAAATGCTGGAAGAGTTCGTGGGTCAGGATCATCTTCTGGGGCCCGGGAAAGTCCTTCGTCAGGCCATTGAGGCGGATCACATTCCTTCCATGATTCTCTGGGGTCCGCCTGGGTCAGGGAAGACAACCTTGGCAATGCTCATCGCGTCCGTCACAAGCGGTCATTTCATAGCCTTCAGCGCCGTGCTCTCCGGCGTGAAAGAGATTAAGGAAGTCGTCCACGAAGCGGGCGAGGAGTGGAAGTACCAGAAGAGAAGAATGATCCTCTTTGTCGATGAGATCCACCGTTTCAATAAGGCCCAACAGGACGCTTTCCTGCCCCATGTGGAGAAGGGGACGATCATTCTCATCGGTGCGACCACGGAGAACCCATCCTTTGAAGTGATTTCGCCGCTGCTTTCCAGGGCCAAAGTCTTTACTCTCCGCGCTTTGACCGAAGAAGAGGTCGAGGTCATTTTAAACCGGGCATTGAGCGATCAGGAAAGGGGATTGGGTCAGTATCTAACCGAGGTTGAGGATGAGGTGATTAAAAGGATCTCACGGATGGTCAACGGCGACGCACGAATCGCTCTGAATACTCTGGAGATGATTGTGCTTACCACTCCGTCCGATCCAAGCGGGATCCGTAAAATCGCTACAAAAAATCTGGAGGAAGTCCTTCAGAGAAAGACCTTTCTTTATGACAAGTCCGGGGAGGAGCATTATAATCTCATCTCCGCTTTCCACAAGAGCCTGAGAGGGAGTGACCCGGATGCGGCACTCTACTGGCTGGGAAGGATGTTAGAGGCTGGAGAGGATCCCCTCTATATTGCGAGGCGGATGATCCGGTTTGCTTCAGAGGATGTAGGAAATGCAGATCCCCAGGCATTACAGGTGTCGGTTTCTGCGATGCAAGCCTTTCACTTCATCGGCCAGCCCGAGGGGAATCTGGCCCTTGCCCAAGCTGCTGTCTATCTGGCAACCGCTCCTAAATCAAATTCCCTTTATACGGCATTTCAGGGGGTGCAAAAGGATGTCCGGGAGCTTGAGAACATGCCTGTTCCGCTCCATATCAGAAATGCTCCCACCTCTCTGATGAAGGACCTGGGTTATGGAAAGGATTATAAATATCCCCATGATTACCAGGATCATTTCATCGAAGAGGAATACCTTCCCGAAAACCTCAAAGGGAAAACCTACTATCACCCTACCGACCAGGGGTTTGAAAAAGAGATTAAAAAGAGATTAAAAAGAGATTGGAGGCTTGGAGGAGAAGAAAAAAAACATGAAAAGGATTCATTTTGACAAGATGCCAATATTCTGATAACTATATAACGAAACATTGAGCTTAATATGAGGAGCGGTAGATGGCTGAGAAGGGACTGACGAGAAGGGATTTACAGGAAGTATTTGTAGGTTTTGAGAAACGCCAGGATGAGAAGTTAAAAGGTCTTGAAAACCGAGTGGTCGATCAATTCCATATTGTTGCTGAAGGGTTGAATGATCAAAGCAAACTTTTAGCTGAAGGACATGCCGGAGTTGTTGATAGACTCAAGACCATTGATGAGCGATTGGAACGAATGGAGAAGGAGGGCGAACGTCAGCATTTGGAGACCCGTTCACTCATTAGATTTTCTTTTGCTTAATTGATTTTTTGTAATTTGATTTGAATTAAAGGAGAAAGAAATGGAGAAAAAATACACGGCAATAATCCGAAAAAGTAAACTTGAATATGTCGCAATATGCTTAGAACTAAATGTATCGGCTCGTGGTGATGACCTGGCTGATGTGGAGAAGAATTTAAAAACAGCCATTGAATTATACCTGGAGGATACAAAAGAGCATCCAGGGATGGTCGTCTCTCCTATTTCTACGGATGAAATCATTGAGTTTTTAAGGGATACGGAGCCAGATTGGTATAAAGAACCGGGCGAAGGGCTAATTTTGAAGCCTCTTGAAATTCACGAGGTCCCTTCGTATGCATAAGATTCCATCAATGTCCAGTAAAGAACTGGTGAAGTTATTAGAAAAAGGGGGAACGATATATTCAAGGATTATCGAAGGCAAAAGATATTCTGCTCCTGTCCAAATGGGTAAAAAATCGTTAGATCCTGTTTATTGTAAAAGGATTATGAGACAGTTGAAATTTTCAGATGAAGAAATAGAAAAACTGCTAGACTGATTTATGATGGAATCGTAAAAAGTCGTCATTCCCGTGAAAACGGGAATCCAGAGAATTCTAACTATCTAAAAATACTGGATTCCTGCTTGCGCAGGAATGACTGATATTGGGATTTTCAGACTTTTTACGAAACCATCATTTATAATAAACTCCAAAATAAGGCATTCAATTACGTTAGGATCATTTGAAACTATTTCTTCTGCTTCACGCCTTCGCCGGTCATGGGGACGAAGATGACCGAAATGACATCTGTCGTCTCGATCTTTCCGGATCTTTTGACAATCCTTTTTAATTCCTGAGAGTGGGTTCCCACAGGGACGACCATTCGTCCGCCTTCCTTCAACTGCTCCAGAAGAGGTTTGGGGATGTGGTCAGGCGCACAGGTGACGATGATCGCATCAAATGGAGCAACGTCAGGCCACCCCAAATAGCCATCCCCTGCCTTCACCCGGATGTTCCGATATCCCTGTTCGAAGAGCAGATTCTTTGCAGAGGAAGCAAGGGTCTCGATAATCTCGATCGTATAAACCTCCTTGGCCAATTCCGCCAAAATGGCAGCCTGGTAGCCTGATCCTGTTCCGACCTCCAATACCTTTTCTTCTCCTTTGAGTTCGAGAAGCTCTGTCATCAAGGCCACGATGTAGGGCTGGGAGATGGTTTGCCCCTCTCCGACAGGCAGGGGTTGATCCGCATAGGCTTTGGAATGGTACTCTTTCGGGACGAAGCGATGGCGTTCTACCTTGAGCATCGCAGAGAGCACCCTTTCATCCCTCACTCCACGACCTTTAATCTGTGTTTCAACCATCTTTTCACGCATGGTTTTGAAATCCCTTCCGGAGTCCGGCTTTGAACTCCTCATGTCCCCGCCACATCCGGCAGAAAAAGCGAAAAGTATTATGAACGCGAGTATGAAATCGACTTTTGTCTTCATCGAAAAAAGGTTATCATATTCATAAAATACTTGTCAATTCTTTGTGATTCAGACATTAGACCATACCTGCCTACCGCAGGCAGGGACTCCAGACATCAGACCGAAAGGGAGGAAATGGCCAGAGATTACACAAAAGGGTTTATAAAGAAATTTGAATACTTAGCCCCCAATAGACATGAAGAATTATGGACAAAAGCTCAAGAACGTTTGAGAAGACTGCAAGGCTTAATTTCCTATATAGAAAAGTCTGGTGTCTAAAGTCTGAAGTCCAGTGTCTGAATTGCGGTCAATTCTTGACAATCCTTCAATCTTTCTGATAGGTTTTAAACATCTCCTTTGATTCCGACCTTGTCATTCCCGTGCAAACGGGAATCCAGAAAATTGTGTTTTAAAAATATGGATTCCTGCTTTCGCAGGAATGACAAAAATGGTTTCAAAAAAGGATGGACTATCGTTTTTAAAATCCGGTATCGAAAATGTGGCAGTTAACGATTAGAATTCTCAGCCTCCTTCTTCTCCTCTCCATTACCTTCTCTTTCTCCATCCTCAAGGGCCAGGATCAGAGCCGGGGTCGGATTCGAGCGCCTGAAATTATTTTTTTAGGCAAAGAGGAGACGAAATGGACAGAGGAGAGGGAGATTTCTCTTCCCATCATTGTAGCTAAGGGGATTAAAGAGGAGCCCTCCGCAGGCTTGTTCGATCTGAGAGAAGACCAGATCGGGCCGATGAAGAAGATGAGCCCATCCACCACCCAACCCGGCTGCGCCTACACGAGCAGGCTCACGAGAGGGATGACCAGCGGAGACAGGGCCTTTTACGAAAGGGGAAGACATCACTATCTCCAGGGGAATTATGAGGATGCCATACAACTTTTTCGGCGGTTGGTCGATGAACACCCCGAGAGCTTATTGAAAGGCTCTGCGATATACTGGATGGGAGAGGCAAAGTTTCATCAGGAGAAGACAGAAGAAGCTTTCTCCTTATTTAAGAAGGTGGTCGAAGAATATCCTGACAGTGAATTCAGCCCCTATGCCCTCTATTCCTGCGGGTGGATTCAACTGATGAAGGGAGTCTATGAGGAGGGAAGTCGATTCTTCCGTCTGGCTTACGAAAAGAATCCCGCTCTCTCCATTGCCCAGTCCTCTCTCTTCTGGTCGGGATACTGCCTTTACCACCTGGGGCGATATTTAGAGTCGATCAAGGAGATAGAAACTCATCTCCAGAAACATCCTGAGGGGATATGGCGACCGGAGGCAGAGTATCTGATGGGCGTCAACACCTTCAGGCTCCAGAAGTATGAAGAGGCCGTTACTCTTTTCAGGTCCTTTTTAAGGCGCTACCCCAGGCATCCGTTAGAGGAGAGCGGCCGATACGCCCTGGCCTGGAGCCAGGTCTCTCTTGGAAATTATACCGAGGGAAGGAAGACGTTCGAAGAGATCCTTTTGAACTTCCCTCGCACAAAACTGTCTGATCCCATCTTCTGGGGAATTTTGAGGA
Source organism: Thermodesulfobacteriota bacterium (assembly GCA_030017685.1). Taxonomy (GTDB): domain Bacteria; phylum Desulfobacterota; class BSN033; order BSN033; family UBA1163; genus RBG-16-49-23. The sequence continues at coordinate 28,286 of JASEHH010000032.1, forward strand.
GTTACCTGGGGAATGATGAGATAGAAAAGGCGATTCAATTCTATCAGAGATTCCTCTCCCAGTTTCTTCCCTCGCCCTGGACCGAGCAGAGTCTCTTCGATATCGGGCGATACCACTTTAAGAAGAAAGAATATATCTACGCCGTTTCCACCTTCCGGCAGTTCCTGAGGACGTTTCCTGAGAATGACCTTCAGGAGTGGGTCTACTTTATGTTAGGGGAATCCATTTTCAATCAGAAGGATTATGTCGGCGCCATCGGCGCCTATCGGCAGGTGTTGTGGTCGAAGAGGAGAGCGCATTTTGAAGAACGGGTCTATTCGAGGCTGGGATATGGCCATTTCTTATTGAAGAATTACGGTGAAGCCATCGGATACTGGGAAAGACTTCTCAGGGAATTTCCCGACCACCCGGAGAAGAACGAGGTCTTGTACTGGCTGGCGGAGAGCCACCTGCTGAAAGAGGATTACCGCAATGGCGTCAGATATGTGGATCAACTAAAAGGAGATCCTACCCTCTACCCCCGGGGATTGACCAATCTGGGGTGGTACCACTTTCAGAGGAAGGAGTGGAAGGAGGCCAATCATTACTTTCTCAAAATTGCGGCCGAATTCCCCCATCATCGATCCACCCCTCCCATCTCCCTTTTGATCGGCCAGTGTTATTTAAACCAGAACAATTATGATCAGGCAAAAATCCATTTGATGAGCCTGACCAACTCGCCTGAAGAAGAGGGGAAGGAAAAGGGTTATTATCTTTTGGGATGGATCGCATACAGGGAGGAGCGGTTCGATGAGGCATTGAATCATTTCCAAAGGTTGAGGGAGGCTTTCCCCTCGAGTCCATATCGTGACGAAGCTCAATACTGGACGGGTTGGTCACACTTCCGGAAAAAGGATTTTCAGAAGGCCATCGAAGAGTTTCAGCGGCTCATCCAGCAATACCCCGAAAGCCCTTTCGTCGTCTCCTCGCTGTTAAAAATAGGCGACGGCTTCTATAATCTCAAACAGTACGGAAATGCCATTCAGGCCTATCAACGGCTCATCAGGGAGCATGGCAAATCAAAGGAGGCGCCGGAGGCTGATTACGGGATCATCCTTGCCCTCTTTCAGGAGAAGAGGTATGAACCCTTCATCGCACGGGTGGAAGCTTTCCTGAAGCGGTATCCCCAGCATCCCCTAACGGGTCAGGCACTGATGCAATTGGGAGAGCACTACCAGCAATCCCGGATGGCAGAGAGGGCCTTAAGAACTTATCAGGAAACGGTTCGCCTCTACCCTAACAGCGAATGGGCGGAGGAGGCACAATTTCGCATCGCCCTTCTTTTGAAGTCGGAGAGACGATGGATCGAGGCGTCGGACGAGATGGAGAGATTCATTAAAAACCATCCGAAAAGCCATCTCCTCATAGAGGCCCATCTCGAAGCGGGGGAACTCCACCTTCTTCTCAAGGCGTACCCGAAGGCGCTGGAACGATTCGAATGGGTGATGAGGAATCATCCTCAAATTCTGCCGGTGAAGAGAAGCTACCTGGGGATGGAGGAGGCGTATCGGAGCCTTGGAAAGGTTGATGAGGCGGAAAAGATTTTGAAGGAGTATATCGAAAAATTTCCTCATGATGAGACCCGGTTTGAAGCCTATTTGAGAGCAGGACTTCTCTACCTGACCCTTAAGAGATTTCCGGATGCCATCTCCTCTCTCTCGACCGCCTTGCGAAGCCCCGAAGAAAGAATAGCCAGCCAAGCGCAGTTCAAGTTAGGAGAGGCCTATGCGGAGGCAGGCAATAGGGATTCGGCAATCCTCCAATTTTCAAAGATCCTCTACCTCTATCCTCATCTCTCGGAGTTGGTGGAAGAAGCTCTGCTGAAATTGGGGGCGCTCTATATGGAGGAGAAGAGATTGGCTGAGGCGAGGCAGGTCTATCAGAAACTCTTGGAGAAAACGAGCCGGGAGGAAAGACGCCGGGTGGCCAGAAAGATGCTCGATCAGATTCGGGAAGGAGCGGCTCGTCAATGAAAAAAGAGATGAAGCGAGTCCGAAAAAAACGACTCATCTTTCTGATCGGCCTCCTGACCATTGCAGTGGGGATTTTTGTATGGGCGTTCCTTTTCATCCCTTCTGTGCAATTTCCTCTCGAACAGGGATGGCGAGTCCTTACCAAAGAGGCCGGAAGGATTCTGGGATTGAAAAGGAGGGATGAGGTCCCCCCGGAAGAGAAGAGAATCCGGGAGGAAGTGATCCTGAAGAAGATGGAGGAAGCCGGCGCGCAACAGGACTGGAGGTCTCTTGCCCCTGAATATCCCAGACCGAAAAAGATAGACGCCGCCACAGATGAAGAGAGGATGAAAGCTCTCAGGAATTCTCCGGAGTTTAAGGAACTGGGAATAGAATTAAAAGAATATTTAAGAAAGAAAGAGGACCAGTTGCTTCCGGAACCTCCTGTCCCATCGATAAAAGAAGCTTCTAAAATAGAGAAAATGAAAGACAGAGGCGCTGAGAAGATTATCGAGAGGTTACTTGTTGCAAAAGAGAAGCCCTTGCCGGAGAAAGCTCTGGATGAAAACCTTCAACTGGGAATCAAAGGACCCCTGGTGGCACGAAAAATTTTAGAAAGGCCGCCGCCTCCCCAGGTGAAGGTGAAGGTGGAAGCGGAGATTGAGATGACCCTCTGGGTTTTACCGAATGGGATGGTGGACCGGGTCATCCCTGCTCTTAAAGGGGATGCAGAGCTGGAACGGATTGCGGGCCAGTACCTGAAACAGTGGCGATTTGCTCCTCTCCCAAGAGATCAGGTCCAATCGGAACAGTGGGGGACGATCCCCATCAAATTTAAACTTCAGTAGAACCATGGCCATCAAAGTGCGCAAGAAGCATCTCTTTCTTTTGCTCCTCTGCCTCCTTCTCATTCTTGGCTTCTTTACCTTCTTTGGAGAAAAGGGTATCCTTCACCTTCTCCGGTTGCAGAAGGAATTGGCAGGGATTAAAGAGATGAATATAAAAATGGAGGAGGAGAACCAAAGGCTGAAGGAAGAGGTGAGGCGGCTTCAATATGAAAAACGCTACATCGAAGAGATTGCCCGGAAAGAGCTTGGAATGGTCAAAGAGGGAGAGATCATTTATCAGTTCGATCTTCCCTCATCGAATAAGGAGAACTCGAAATGAAATATGAGGGCATGATCTTCCGGCCACCCAGTGAGGCAGAGAGCCTGATCCTCCAAGTGACCGTGGGCTGTTCTTATAACCGATGCACCTTCTGTGGGGCCTATCGGGAGAAGGCCTTCCGAATCAAAAGATTTGAGGAGATAAAAGAGGATATTGATGAAGTCAGCTCCTATTCTCCCCGGGTCGAGAGGGTCTTTCTGGCCGATGGAGATGCCCTGATCATTCCTCAGAAAGAACTCATTCGGATTCTATCCTATCTAAAAGCAAGATTGAGGGGGCTCGAAAGAGTAGGGATCTACGCCAATGCAAAGGATATCCTTCGGAAAGACGTCGAGGAACTAAAAGCCCTCAAAAACTTAGGAATAGGAATCATTTATCTGGGTCTGGAATCCGGGAACCCAGAAGTATTGAAACGAATTAAGAAGAATGCCACCATTGAACAACTGATCCGTGCCGGAAAAAGAGTAAAGGAATCCGGAATCCTCCTCTCCGTCACAGTCATTCTGGGCATCGGAGGAGTGGAACATAGTCAGGTTCATGCGAAAGAGACGGCAAAGGTCCTTTCCGAGATGGACCCCGACTATGTAGGAGCGCTTTCACTGATGATCGTTCCCGGAACTCCTATCGAGAGGGAGATCGATGCGGGGAAATTGATCCTGCCCACGCCCTTTGGGCTGATTCAGGAACTTGAGACGATGATAGAGAATAGTCATATGACCCACTGCTTTTTTGCATCCAATCACGCCTCAAACTACCTTCCCCTCCGCATCCAGCTTCCAGACGAAAAGGAAGAGGCCCTACGGCGGATCCGGGAAGTCCTCAAGAGGAAGGATCCAGCCCTGCTGAGACCGGAATATCTGAGAGGCCTGTAAAGGAGATGAGGGGATAGGGTGATGGGGAGATGGGGAAAAGTCCAAAATCAAAAATAGACAAAAACAAAAAATGTAATAGAAGACAAAACTAAAGTGTAATCCCTGTAAGTCATTCCTGCACAAGCAGGAATCCAGGGTTTCCTATGAAAATAGGAATCCAGCCATTAATGGTTCCCTGCTTCCGCAGGGACAGAGTCTGGATTCCCGTTTTCACGGGAATGACGACTTTTTACGATTCCATCATCATTCGGTTAATTCGGTTATTAAAATAAATTCGCTGTCATTAGGACTATTCGAAAGAGGTATTGTGATGAAAGACTATGTGGATGTTGATATTCGGGTGAGATATGCTGAGACGGACCAGATGGGGGTGGCCTATTATGCCAATTACCTGGTCTGGTTTGAGGTTGGAAGGTCAGAGTTCTGTCGGAAAAAAGGGTTCCGGTATGCCGACCTGGAGGCACTGGGGTATCGACTGGTCGTCTCCGATGTCCATTGCAGATACCGAAATTCCGCTAAATATGATGAAACCATTGTCATCCGAACCCGGCTAAAGCACCTGAATAAACGGATGATCACTTTCGGGTACCAGGTCCTCCATGAAGACAGGGAGGAAGTGATCGCCGAAGGAGAGACCCAGCATATCTGTGTCGATTCGAAGGGAAAAACAAAAAGCCTTCCCGAGAAGTATTTAAATTGTCTCGCCGGATAGTTATGACTCAATCCTAAAGCTGATCTATTCCCGTATTGTACAAAATGGCTTTATAAAATCCCCCCAACCCCCATTGAGGGATTGTCCCACAAGTCCGTTCATGGTTCGACAGGGCCTGTCCTGAGCGAACCGTTCGTCCCTTCGAGAGACTCAGGGCCACCGGTGAGTCGAAGGGCAAACGGCGAATTGCGACACAGTCTCTACCAGCAGGCAGGGCTTTACCAAAAGGGGGGCGAGGGGGGATAGGGCATCTCCTTGTTTTTTCTATTGAAAATTGGATGTGAATGGGGTAATGTTTCCGTAATGGATTACAAGAAAATTTTAATTTTGAGGCTGAGTGCGGTTGGGGATGTGATCCGGACACTTCCTGCGGTAAAGACTATCAAGACAAATTTCCCAGCCGCCTCGATCACCTGGATTGTTGAAGAACCGTCAAAAGCCCTTATAGAAAGCCAGCCAGAAGTTGACGAGGTCATCCTCTTTCCAAGACGGAGGTGGTCCGAAGGAATCAGGTCTCCAAAAGGGTGGTGGAGGACGATCGGAGAGGTTCGAACATTCATTCAATCCCTCCGGAGAAAGAAATTTGATCTGGTCCTCGATTTTCACGGTATTTTGAAAAGTGGCCTCCTTTCTTTTCTTTCCGACTCTCCTCAACGGATCGGATTTGAGCGAAGGTCGAGCAAGGAAGGAAATTTCCTGTTTTCGAATGTCAAAGTGAAACTTCCGAAAGAAAGGATCAGTCGATTTGAGAGGAATTTTAATCTTCTAAAGGGAATAGGTTTAGAGGTTCAGCCTAAGGACTATCCACTCCTTATCCCAGCCGAGGACAGGGAGCGTGTGAAATCATTTTTTGACCAACTCTTCCCTCCACTTCAGAGCCCTTCCATTGCAATCCATCCAGGAACAAGCCCGAAGACCTTCTATAAAAGGTGGCTGCCCGACCAATATGCTCAACTGGCAGACCGACTGGTTCGGGAACTGAAGGCAACGGTGCTCTTTACCTGGGGGCCTGGCGAACTGGATTGGGTCAAGAGGATTCAGAAGAGGATGAAAGAATCTTCCGTACTCGGACCCCATACCATCTCTCTCACACAATTGGGGGAGGTATACCGGCACTGCGATCTCTATATTGGGGGAGATACAGGTCCAATGCATATCGCCTCCTTGATGGGGGTTCCCGTAGTGGTCATTTATGGCCCGACAGATCCGGTGTTGAACGAGCCTTTCGGACCCCATAGAAAGGTGATTAAGAATGTGGGATGTAATCCTTGCAGGGATCGCTCCTGCAAGAAACTCAAGTGTCTGGAGGAGATTACGGTCGACGATGTTTTTAAAGCAACAAGAGAGGTTTTGTCTATAACTGCTTGAAAATATTTTGTTATTGACCCATTCGGTGGCGCCAAGCTCCTCCCTTCAGGGTGAAGTATAAATCGCCGCTCAGGGTCAACCCTGAGCAAGCCCCAGCCTTCAGACTGGGGAGTCGAAGGGTTGACTTTAAAGAATGGATAGAATAATTTAAGAAGAATAACAAAAGGGGACAGATTTCAAGCCTGTCCCCTTTTGAGCAGGAAAAGGAAAGAGCGTTGAAATCCAATTTCAGCAACGTGAATAGTATTCTGGTGCGAGGAGTAAACTGGGTGGGGGACACGATCCTCACCTATCCCTCGGTCCAGGGGGTAAAGGAATTGTTTCCGCACTCTCGCCTGACCGTCCTTGTGCCCAATCATCTCGTTGATCTATGGAACACATTTCCCTGTGTGGATGAAATTATTCCTTTTCAAAAGAGCAGTGGGGTTGGATCGGTCCGGGAGGATGTGCAGATCAGCCGCTCTATGAGGAAGAGGAGGTTCGATCTCGCCCTTATTTTTCCCAGATCTTTCCGCTCCGCATTTCAGAT
>JASEHH010000125.1 GCA_030017685.1 Thermodesulfobacteriota bacterium
CCTAATGGCGCGGGTAAGACGACCACCCTTAGAATGATGAGCGGAATTCTTGCGCCCACGGAGGGTTCTATAATGATCGACGGGATCAATATGGCGAGGCAACCCGAGAAGGCAAAACAGAGGATGGGTTACATCCCTGATAGGCCTTTTCTGTACGAAAAGCTGACAGGGATGGAATTTTTAAGATTTACAGCAGACCTCTTCGGGGTTGAGGATGGCCTGTTCAAAGAGAAGTCTGAGTCCCTCTTAAAGAAGTTCTCCATTTATGATTGGAGAGACGAACTGATCGAATCTTATTCTCATGGGATGAAACAACGGCTGATCATTTCAGCGGCCCTTCTTCACGAACCGAAAACGCTCATCATTGATGAACCCATGGTCGGCCTCGATCCTGCGGGTATCCGGATGATGAAAAAACTTTTTCGGGATCTATCAGAGAAAGGGACCACCCTGTTTATGTCAACCCATACCCTGAGTGTGGCAGAGGATGTCTGTGACCGGATTGGGGTCATCCACAAGGGGAAATTGATCGCGATAGGCACGGTGGAGGATCTGAAAAATTCTGCCCGGGTTGAAGAAGGGGATCTTGAGAAAGTATTTCTAATCCTCACCGAAGGAGATTCCGTCCAGTGAGAGAGAGTCTCATCCTTCTAAGGCCCAGAATTCTGTCGTTTAAAAACAGGAGAGTTTCAGGCCGAAGGCTCCGGTTTTTGATCTTCAGCGCCATTGGCCTTTCACTCTGGGGAGGTATGTTTGTTCTCTTTTACCGGGTTCTCACCTATTTTCAAAGCATCGAAGGCTTTGGTGATATTCTCGCTTACAAACTTCTCTCCATGACACTGATCACCTTCTTTTCCCTCCTCATCTTCAGCGCCATTCTGACCTCCCTTGCCAAACTTTATCTGGCGAAGGACCTTTCCCTTGTTCATTCGATGCCCGTATCAAGGGAGAAACTGTTTCTTGCCCGCTGGATGGAATCGACCCTCGACAGTTCATGGATGGTCCTCATCTACAGCCTTCCTGTTTTTCTTTCCTATGCCATCGTTTACGGGGCAGGGGGGTTCTATTATGCGATGGTAGGCCTCAATCTCCTGCCCTTCTGTCTCATTGCCTCGAGTCTCAGCGCGATCATCGTCATGATCGCCGCAGTTGTTCTGCCGGCAGGACGCATCAGAAGCGTCTTCGTCTTTCTGGGCCTTTTGCTGGCTCTCCTTTTAATTCTTTCTTTTCGATTGATCAGGCCGGAGAAGTTCGTCAATCCGGAATCCTTCACTTCTCTCATCCTCTATCTTAAGACCCTCGAGTCCCCCAGCTCTCCGATTCTACCGACCACCTGGTTCTCTGATGCATTAAAAGCAAGCCTTTCCGGTTCGTGGAGAAATGCTCTCTTCCATACGGCCCTCTCCTGGAGCGGCGCCCTCACCCTGATCTTTATTTCAACATGGATTTCAGGGGCGATCTACTTCAAGGGTCTGTCGAAGTCGCAGACCTCTGCCGGAAGGATTTTTTCATTTGCAGGATGGAAGAAGTTAGGGTATGCCTATCTTCTCAATTGTCTCTCACGACCCGTGAGAGCCTTTGTCGAAAAGGAGATCAAGACCTTCTTCCGCGACCAGACCCAGTGGTCTCAGATCTTTCTGGTGATGGGATTGATCGTGATCTACCTCTACAATTTTTCCGTTCTTCCACTGGAGAGAAGCGCCCTCCGGCTGGAATATCTTCAAAATCTTCTCTCTTTCTTAAATATGGGATTGGCCGCATTTGTTTTGAGCGCCATCTCGGCAAGATTTGTCTTTCCCGCAGTGAGTCTCGAAGGAGAAGCCTTCTGGATCGTGAGATCATCCCCCCTATCGATCCGCACTTTCCTCTGGATTAAGTTCTTTGTCTATTTTATTCCCCTTCTTCTTCTCTCCGAGTTATTGATCGTTTCGACCAATATCCTCCTGAATGTGACGCCCTTTATGATGTTCCTTTCGGTTCTCACGGTCTTTTTCATGGTTCCAGGGATCGTGGCGATGGGAATAGGGCTGGGCGCCATCTATCCTGATTTTAAGTCTGAAAGCCCGACTCAATCCGTGACGAACCTGGGAGGATTGATCTATATGACCCTCTGTATGGGCTTCATTGCGGCGGTTGTGGTGCTCGAAGCAGGTCCTGTCTACAGCCTCTTTATGACGGGCATACGCAGGGATAGCCTCACCTATTTTCAATGGGGGTGGATTGTATGTTCGTTTGCAATTGTTCTTGGGCTTTGTGTGGCGGCAGTCTTAATCCCCATACGCAAAGGAGAGAAGAGGATTTTACAAGAGAAATATTTTTATAGACAGGGGCGGGAAATTTCTGTTATATAAGTTGGAAATAAAATTCCATGGGTGGAGATGAGACGATGTTTCATATCGCTGATCCGAAGGATATCAAGGCTGGAAAGTATACGGATGTCTATTTCACGAGGACGATGGAAGTCCTCAAAGCAAAGAAGATCGACAAACGGGTCAAGGCTGAATTCATTGCCAAACGGTTTCCGGAGGATTACGGATGGGGAGTCCTGGCAGGGATCGAAGAGGCGGTCTATCTCCTCAAAGACCTCCCCGTCAAAGTGAGGGCCATGAAGGAGGGGACGATTTTCCGGGCTTACGAGCCGGTGATGGAGATCGAAGGGATGTATACGGAATTCGGCCTTTTCGAGACATCGATCCTGGGTCTCCTCTGCCAGGCTTCCGGCGTGGCCACAAAGGCGGCCCGCTGCAAAAAGGCGGCGGAAGATCGGAGGGTCATCAGCTTCGGGGCAAGACGGATTCATCCGGCCATTGCACCGATGGTGGAACGGAATGCCTTCATCGGAGGGTGTGATGGCGTTGCAGTCGTCAAGGATGCCGAGATGATCCATGAGGAGCCCTCCGGAACCATGCCCCATGCCCTGGTCCTGCTCATCGGCGATACGGTCGAAGCGACCAAAGCCTTTGACGAGGTGATCGATCCTAAAGTAAAGCGGGTTTCCCTGATCGATACCTTCAATGATGAAAAGATAGAGGCCATCCGTGTGGCAGAAGCCCTGGGGAAGAAACTTTATGCCGTCAGGCTCGATACGCCCAGCTCAAGAAGGGGAGATTTCCAAAAGATCATCGAGGAGATCCGCTGGGAGCTGAACCTCAGGGGATTTGGCCATGTGAAGATCTTTGTGAGCGGTGGGTTGGATGAGAAACGTATCCTGAGCCTGAACCCTGTGGTGGATGCCTATGGAGTGGGAACTTCCATTACCAACGCCCGGTCCATTGACTTGGCGATGGACATCGTCGAGATCGAAGGAAAACCAATGGCAAAGAGAGGAAAGATGTCCGGTTCAAAGAGCGTCCTCCGATGCTCCAAATGTTTTCAGGACAGGATGATTCCCTATCAGGCAAGAAGGGGCTCCTCCGGCAAGGGTTCAAATCGATGTTCATGCGGGGGTCGTTTTCAGGAGCTTCTTCTCCCTCTCATTCAGAATAAAAGGGTCCTTCAGGACTTGCCTACTCCCCAGGTCATACGGAAATATGTCCTTCAGCAGTTACCCCGCTTCGATCTTTAGATTTTGTCCTTCACCCGACCGGGACGGCTTACGCACAGAAGAAGGGAAGGGGATATGAAGGAGGCCATGCTTTACAGTCCTTTGGAAGAGGGAAAAGTCAAGTGTCACCTCTGCAGCCATCGATGTGTCATCTCTCCTTCAAAAAAGGGGATCTGCGGAGTAAGGGAAAACAGGGAAGGCAAGCTCTTCAGCCTCGTCTTCGGACGGGCCATCTCCATGAATGTCGATCCCATTGAGAAGAAGCCCCTTTTTCACCTCCTACCCGGGTCGACCTCCTTCTCCATCGCTACGGTGGGGTGCAACTTTCGTTGTCTCCAGTGTCAGAATCATGAGATCTCTCAGATGCCGGTCGACGAAAAAAGAATTGATGGATCCTTGGCTCCGCCATCAAAGATCGTGTCTCTCGCAAAGGAAAATCGATGCCGGTCCATCTCTTACACCTATACCGAACCCACGATCTACTTTGAGTATGCGTATGAAACAGCGGCCCTGGCGAGTCAGGAAGGGATCAAAAATGTCTTTGTCACCAATGGCTATATGACGGAAGAGGCTCTGAAAACGATCCAGCCCTATCTCGATGGGGCCAATGTCGATTTGAAGAGTTATCGGGAGAAGTTTTATAAGGAGGTATGCGGAGCGAGGCTCAAGCCCGTTCTCGAAAGCCTGAAGTTGATGAAAGCGTTAGGGATCTGGGTGGAAATCACCACACTCGTCATTCCGACCTTGAACGATTCGGAAAAAGAACTTGAAGAGATCGCCCAGTTCATCCTCTCGTTGGGGGCAGAGGTTCCGTGGCATCTCTCCGCCTTCTATCCCACATACAAGCTAATCAACCTTCCACGGACCCCGGCCGCCACCCTTCACCGGGCAAGGGAGATTGGGCTGAAGACAGGTCTCCGATATGTCTATTGCGGTAATATCCCCGGGCAAGGAGGAGAGGATACCTTCTGTCCCCATTGTGGGCGAAATGTGATCGAGAGAATGGGTTTTCGGGTGGTCAAGAATGATGTGGCGGGAGGGGAATGCCGACATTGCCATGCAAAGATTGAAGGCATTTGGGCATAGTTTGAGAAGAGGTATCCAATAAGTATGACCCGAGATCATCATCAGAGAGTCATCTGGACGATTGGGGGTGGCAAGGGGGGAAGCGGGAAGAGTTTTATCACCACCAATATCGGAATCTGTCTTTCAAAATTGGGCGCCCGGGTCATCCTCATCGACGCCGATCTGGGAGGAGCGAACCTCCATACCTTTCTGGGCATTCTTCCGCCCGGTCCCTCCCTTTCCGACTTCATCAAAAAGAGGGTTTCTCATCTCAAGGATGTGCTCATTCATACCGGGGTTCCCAATCTCCAGCTCCTGACAGGAGCGCAGGACCTTCTCAATGCCGCCGATGCGAAGAGCGCCCAGAAAAGGAAGCTTCTGCGTTCCATCAAAAGCCTGGAAAGCGATTATATCCTGGTCGACCTGGGTGGAGGGAACGCACTGAGCGTTCTGGACTTTTTTTTAATGTCGGATGGAGGGATCCTGGTGGTGACCCCCGAACCCACTTCAATCGAAAATACCTACCGGTTTTTAAAGAGCGCTTTCTATCGGAGGCTGAGACAGGCGGTTTCCTCCTTTTCAGCCAAGAGCCTTATCGACGAAGCGATGGACCGGAAGAACGAGGCGGGCATCCGAACCCCTTATGAACTCCTGAGGGAAGTGAGGCGCATCAACGAAGAAGATGCCCTGAAGATGGTCGAGGAGGCCGCGACTTTTCACCCCAATCTCATTTTGAACCAGGTTCGGTCAAAGAAGGATATTGAGATCGGTTTTTCGATTCGAAGCGCTTGCCAGAAGTACTTCGGCATTCAACTCCACTATCTGGGTTATATTGTCTATGATCAGGATGTGGGGAACTCCATACGGAAAAGAAGGCCGTTGGTTCTCGAGAACTATCGTTCCAAGGCAGCCCAATGCGTGTCGGAGATCGCCTCCAGACTGGCGAACAGCCACCGGATGCCCTCTGGAAATTAATCTTCCTGCTCTCTTTGTGGGGGTGTTTTATATAACGTGTATCAATTTAGCGGTTTAAAATAAACTTGTTAAAATCCCTCCCAACCTCCCTTTGCCAAGGGAGGAAAAACATTTCCCCCTTTTGACTCGCCGCGCATGCGGTGGCGCAGCGGGCAAAGGGGGATGAAGGGGGATTAGATAACTTTTTCCAAAGAACTAAAGTTTTACTATAACGTTAAATGAAACGGATCGAAGAGCAGACCCATTATGAAATCTTAGAGGTAAGCCCCGATGCTGATCTAAAAGAAATTCAGCGGGCTTATGATCATGCGAGGGAGACCTTTCATGCCGATTCTCTGGCGATCTACTCCCTCTTCTCGGAAGAGGAGATGAGGAAGATACAGGCGGCGATTGAAGAGGCTTACCGTGTTCTGATGGATGAGGCATTGCGGAAGAGTTATAATCAATCTCACTCCCATCTCATAGAGAGATCTTCAAGGGAAAAACAGGCGGAGAAATCCGTGAAGTCATCGGAGATAAAAAGCAGCCTTTCTTTTACGGACCTTTCGATAGAGGTCGGAGAAATTACCTATCGGGGAAGGTCGCTCAAGCAGATCCGTGAGAGACTGGGAATCGATCTCAAAGCCATCTCCGCTGAAACGAAGATCAATATCAAGACCCTGGAGTTAATTGAGGAGGAGGACCTGGAGCATCTTCCTGCCATGGTCTATTTGAAGGGGTTCTTGAAGGCCTATGCCCGGGCGCTCAATTTAGACGCTCAGAAGTTAATCGATGGTTATTTCCAATTGTTTAAAGAAAAGGGAAAAAAATAAAAATACCAAATGAATTAGAAGATACAAACTATCTGTCATTCTGAACTTGGTTCAGAATCTCTCAGTGGGAGAACCTGGCACAAAGTGATGAACGAATGTGAATCAATAAATTCAGGGTGACACTCATTTGACATTTGGATTTATTTTCAGGGTTTTTCTGAGGTGAGTTCTGAGACCCTCGCTGCAATCTGCTGGCCAATCGTACTATTAAATCCGACGATCTTCTCCCGGACTTTGCCTTCCTTATCGATCAAAACAGTGGTGGGAAGGCCGGTAATTTTGTAATTTCTGGCCACGTCCTCGGGAGTCATGATGATGGGATAGGGGATATCCATCGATTTGACAAAGCGGCGGACCATCTCCATTTCTCCTGATTTATCCAGGCTCATCCCAATCAATTCAAATCCCTTATCCTGGTAATTCTTGTAGAGCTGTGTCAGATGGGGAATTGATTCCTTGCAGGGTCCGCACCAGGTTGCCCAGAAATCGAGCAGGACAACCTTGCCCCTCAGTCCGGAGAGGGTGACCTCCTGGCCTTCGACTGTTTGAAGGGTGAAGTCGGGTGCAGAGGCAGGCTCCTTCGGCTTTTTGGCACAATGGGGGGTTAATAAGGCCAGTGTCAGACAAAGGCCAAACATTGAGATATATCTTAAAAAAGGTTGTCGCATAATCATCATAAGAAAAGATCACTTAAATTCCAATGACCCAATCACAAAACTTTTATTACAATTGGAATTTGGTTATTACCCCTACAGGGCTTTTTCGATCAGGGCCTTCAAGCGGGCTTTGGGGACAGATCCGACAATCTGATCGAGAACCTTTCCCTCTTTGAAGAGGATGAGGGCAGGAATTCCCCGCACACCATACTGACTCGGTGTGGACGGGTTTTCATCCACATTGAGCTTGGTTATTTTGACCCGGCCTGAAAATTCCTTTGCCAGCTCTTCGACGATCGGGCTGATGGCACGGCAGGGTCCACACCAGGTTGCCCAGAAATCGACTAACACCGGAATGTCCGATCGAAGAACTTCCACTGTGAAATTCTTATCATTCACCTGAAACAAACTCGAATCATTCGCCATTTTTAAACTCCTCTATTTTCAAATTCACCACTAACAATTCATAACTCATAACTCATAACTCTTAACTCTTAACTCTTAACTCTTATTTATAACTTCCTCTCCAGAACATAATCGGACAATGAAAGAAGGGCCCCCTTCTCCCTTGAGTCGGGAAAGTGGCGTAGGTGTTCTTTTGCCCTTGCCACATATTCTCTCGCCTTTTCCCAGGTGTAGGTTACACCACGATATTTATCGATAATCGTTACGACCTGGAAGAATAATTCTCTGGTCATGGGATCGGATTCGACGGCCTCACGGATGATGGCTGACTCTTTCTCGGTGCAGTGATTCAGGGTAAAAATGAGGGGGAGCGTGATCTTTCCGTCCTGGAGGTCGATGCCGATCTTCTTTCCGAATTCCTCTTCCCTGGAAGTGTAGT
>JASEHH010000033.1 GCA_030017685.1 Thermodesulfobacteriota bacterium
CGCTCCGATTTTTCCTTGACCTCTTGCTTGCTTTCGTCAACAGGTGATCGAGATCTTTATCCAGCCGGATGGTTAATGTGGCGGTTTTCATGTAAAACAATGTAAGACATTTCCACAGAGATGTCAATATAAATTTTTCCAACCCATCATATCTGTTTTACATGTCATATTTTGCAGGACAAAGGTAGGCCCTACAGGTTACAAAAGTCTCTTAAAATATAACAGGAAAAGATTTGTGCAGAGCAAGTTGGAGAGTGGGATAAAAAGCCACTTGAATATCGGCCAAGTTTCTTTTTAAGTGGCCTAACAAAGCTGCCTTTAACTCTTCATCAATCTCGACTTTGGTTTGTAATAAATGTTGAAAGGCAGTCAGCGAGGGCAAGGTAAAAGGGGTTATCTGTCGTCTCTTTGATTTTTTCGCAGAAGGGAGGAATCCACGGACTGATAAAACGATTAAAAAAACGATTTCTCGTTTCCCCGAAGGCTAGCGCCTTCTCTTTTTCCGACTTCTCCAAGGCTTCCACTTCCTTGTAAATCAAATAGTACATAAATTCCAGTTCCACGGCGATATGGTCTGGAAGTTCCTTAAAGTTCTTATCCATGACCATCCCTGCCTCTTCATATGACCTGATCACTTCCATTGTGGAATCGCCCATCACCCTTCTTTCCCCATCAAGATAGACGGAGCCATAGGGCGGGGCCTTCAGTTCGAAAGGACCAACGAAGAGTCTGGCATATTCAATAGAGAGTTCTTCTTCGTCTGCCTCTAAAAAGGCCTTTTCCATCTCTGAGGAAAATACCGCTGCCTCGGCACAGGTTCGGGTCAATGAATGGGTGAGGTTTTTGAAGAGGTTCTCCTGGAAAAATAGCTCTCTTTTGGGAAGACAGAAACAGGCTGACAAAAACCGGTAACTGTCAGCCCTAAATCTTTCTTCCATGATATACTGTTGATTTTCCATATCCATTTCCAAAATATAAGGGGACAGCCATACCTCAGGCATTCAGGGCTGTCCCCCCACCACAATAAGCAGCTTTTCTAAGCCTTTCTAACTTCTGCCTTGTAACTCCTTATATAATAGACATTAGGTCTTGCGCCCTTCTCGCCCGGTTTTATAAACTCACCTTTATTGTTCTTCAGTTGATTGGCCTTATATTTCTTGAGTAACTCACTCACATCACTGTTCTTGTCGGTGAGGTCTCCGAAAACCCTTGCTTTCGATGGACAGACGACAACACAGTAGGGTTGTTCCCCATGGATGACCCTGTGCTCGCAGAAGATACACTTTTCAACAATATCCCCGCGTCTTACGCTCGCATAGTCGGAGTGTTTATAAAGTGTGCGGTGAGGAGGAACATCACCTGCTCTCTTGGCAACCTCTGCCCCTGAGGCCGTCCCGCCTTTGATCGCTTCAGAGGTATCCCTGAAAAATCCGTGAGGGGCGTCATGGTTAAAGCTGATCACACTATAAGCGGCCTTCTCTTTGTCGACATCCTCAGCACTGTAAGGGCAGGCCTTTTGACACTGGCGGCATCCAATACACCTCTCATTATTGTGTATGGTAATTCCATTGTCATGTTTATGCATGGCCTTCGGGGTAACAGGACATGCTTTAATGCACGGCGCATCAGTACAATGATTGCACAGAACCGGCATAATGGAATATTTGACGTTAGGGAACTGCCCCTCTACTTTCGTGATAAAATCTGCCCAATTAAACGCCTGTCCTTTAGCCTTGTCCGGTGTGTTGTTTTCCGTCTTGCATGCCAAAGCGCAGGCTCCGCATCCGGTGCACTTCAGCAAATCTATGACCATTGCCAATTGTTTCTTAGCCATTTATTTTTCCCTCCTTTCCCTTAAGCTTTCTCAATTTTAACGCCGGTGAATCCGCCGTTGCGCGCAGTAGACCCGCTCAGGTGATCGTAATCATCCGGCATGATCTCGTTGAAGTTTGCGCCCCTTGGCTCAAGCTTTGTTAAGTCTTTTGTCCCCACGCGGCCATAAAACCAGTGCCCCTGACCATAGCATTTTGCCACCGAGCCGGGACGAACCCCTTACCATAAACGGGCCCGAACTTTCAAACTGCCGATGGTAGAGGTCACCCTTGCCATATCGCCTTCCTTGATGCCGAGTTTTTTCGCATCAGAGGGGTTGATATGAATGACATCTTCATAGCTCACATCACCCGGATCGCATTTTTTGAAGGCATGGTACCATGGAAGGTTTGCGCTCCGGCCTTCCCGGTTGAGCCTCGATTTCATATCAATGAGGTCAAAAGGATATTGACTCCGGTCGCCATGTCTTCTGGGAGATTCATAGTGGGGCACGAATGCTTTCTCTCCGCGGGCCTCATAGTTTGTCGCTTCCAGAACGCCGTCAACCGTTGTCTTATTTTTCTCGGCATGCTCGATGAGGGCCTTCTTGAGAGTCTCGCTGTAGAACTCAAACTTCTTTGTCACGGTGGGGAAGTTACCCTGCTCGGGCGTGCCCCATTTCTTTCGGAATTCAAAGCGCGGGGAGTTCACAACCCCCTTTTTTCTGAAGTCTTCCCAGCCATTGGGTCGGTCTCCTTTATAATCTTTGTTTTGGCCGGGATCCCATGCCTTCTGGCTGCGAATCTTTGTGGCGTAAAGGGCGAATTCCTCGGCATTGGCCGGGTTCTTACCGGTTTCTGGATCCTTGTATTCGTTGTAAAGCCAGTCATGGATGTTTGAAAAACCTTTTGCTTTCAGTTTTTCCGCAAGAAGCCACACGATCTCCGTTTCAGCGCCCTTCACATCAAACAGGCGCTTGATAACAGGCTGATGGATGGAGATATGCCCGTGCATATTTCCCTGGTTGCGGGAAATAGCCCAATCTTCCGAATGATGCAAGGCGGCAGGCAAGACGATATCTGCAAACTGTGTCATCTCGGAAACCATGGGAACGATATGAACGAAGAAGGGAGTCTTTGCCATGGCCCTGTCCCAACGTCCGGCTTCCGTTCCGGAAAAATTGAAGTTGCAGAAGTAGCCTATGGCCACCTTGATGTCATACGGGTCATTTGCCAGCATGGCGTTGGCCACATTATTGGTGGAAACGCCGCTGCCTGGCCTGCCGGAAGCGAGATTGGGGAATTTAAGAGTTCCTCTCTGGTCAATCTTTTTTTGCTTCGCTCCGTCCTTGGCTACATCATCCTGATATTTATCGAACTTGGGATAACTGCTGCTCGGAGCGCCTGTGCCGGTGATGAGACCGCCTTCGCTGTCGCTGGCGCCGACAAGCCCGTTCAGGGCGTGGATGGACAGGGCAGCATAAGTCCCGCGGGGCATCATGGTTGGCCCGTACCAGATGGCGCATTGGGGAGCGGCCTGGGCAAAGCCTTTTGCAACGCGGATAATCTGGTCTTTGGAAAGTCCTGTCACAGTCGCTGCCCAGTCAGGCGTTCTGTCCTTCAGTTCGATATTCCACCATTTTACAAGGCCGTGGGTATGCTTCTCAGCAAAGCCGGCCTCATCAACAGTCTGCCCGGTTTTGAACTGGTTCTTTCCGTCCTTGAAATCACCCACAAACTCCTTGTTCCAAAGCCCTTCGGTTAAAATCACATGGGCCATTGCGGTAGCGAGCGATCCGTCTTCGCCGGACTTTATGGGGAGCCATTCATGCGCCTTGGCTGCGGTATTGTTCATGCGGGGGTCTACGACAACCACTGTGCCCGCTTCAAGAAGGCGGCTCAGTTTATCAGTGGTATTGGGAACATTGCGGTTGGATGAAACAGGGTCGCAGCCCCAGACGATGAGATATTTCATCTTCTCAAGATCGTAATCGCAGTATCCCCAATAACCTTCGGTAAAGAAACGCCCCATCTTCTCAACCTCAGCGCACAGGGCGCTGTGGGAAATGTTATTGGGAGAGCCGATCATCTTGGTGAGGTTATCATAGAGGATTGTATTATGATCCGAATAGCGTCCGCGCATCAACAGGTATTTATGCGTTTCTTTAATTTTGCGTAGTTCCATGATTTTGTCGGCTACCAGGTCCATCGCCTCATCCCATGAGATGGGAACGAACTTTGGATCAATCCCCCTACCCTTCTGCGGGTTGGTCCTTTTCATGGGAACCTTTATCCTATCGGGGTCATAAATCTGCTGAAGGATCAGATGGCCCCTCACACAGCAGTAACCGTTGTTGACCTTGCTGAGCTGATTTCCTCTGACCTTTACCGCCCGGCCGCCCTGCGTGAAAATTTCAATTGGACACCACTGCGTGCAGCCCTGACAGGTTGAGGGTATCCATTGACCAGGTTCGGTTCCCCCTGTTCCAATCTTCGTGTCCTTGCCATTGGCAAAGGCATTCAGGGGCAGACCGTTTAGGGCAATGGATGCTCCTGCCGCCACACCTACCTTCAGAAAATCCCTTCTCCTAATCTCCATTTTGACCTCCTTATCTTAGAAATAAAAAGGGGGGCACAGATCTCTCTATGTTCCCCCCTAAAGAACTAAAGAAACTGCTAACACAATAAATTTTTAAGGTCAAGAGCTTCTTAAAAGTTTTTAATCCTCACCTCCATTCGCCACCCGTCCATCTCGGAGAGAGATCGTCCTCGAAGAAAAGGCGGCATTTTCCGGGTTATGGGTCACCATGATGATCGTCTGACCTTCTCCATTTAGGGATTTGAATAACTCCATGATCTCCTTTCCAGTCTTGGTATCCAGATTCCCGGTTGGCTCATCCGCAAGAAGAATGGGCGGCGCATTGACCAGAGCCCTGGCAATGGCAACCCGCTCTTGCTCTCCTCCCGAGAGTTGATCCGGAAGCCTTTTTTCCTTTTTCTTCAATCCTGTCCTCTCCAGTATCTCCTCCGCCATTCTACTCTGTTCCCGGTTTGATCTTTCAGTGATCGATAGCGGAAGCATCACATTCTCGATCACTGTCAGGTAGGAAATCAACTGGAAGGACTGAAAGATGAATCCCAGATACTCCCTTCTGAAATCGGCCAGTCTCTCCAGAGGAAGTTGATAGATGGCAATATCATCCACGACCACCTCACCGGCCGTGGGATGATTGAGCCCGCCGAGAATCGTGAGAAGAGTTGATTTCCCTGAACCCGAGGGGCCCATCACAGATATAAATTCTCCCCTCTCGATATGGAGCCCCACATCGACAAGGGCATGAACTTTTTCTTCTCCGCCTTCGTAGGTTTTGGATAGGTTTTTAATCTCAATCAAGCTCATCATCAAACCCGTTTGAGGAGCGTTTCACTTTAGGGTGGAGGAGCGCTTCGCTCGAGGTAGAAATGTTTTGCCTCAAACGAAGTGCCCCTCAAACCTCCATCCTCCATCGCCCTTAGAGCGCTCTCAACGCCTCGGTGGGATCCATCTTTGAGGCATGGAGAGCTGGATAGATGCTCGATAGAACGCCTACCAACGCTGAAAGAAAGATTGCCCCGATGGCTAAAGCCGGGTCGATCACCCATCTGACGTTCTTCATCCCAAGGACCATCGGCCCGACGAAATGGGAGATTCCAAGCCCCAGGAGATACCCTGTCACTCCCGCGACCAATCCCACAATCAGCGCCTCTAAAAAGATGATTCTCATGATATGGGATTTTCTGAACCCGATAGCCCGGAAGATCCCGATCTCCCTCTTCCGTTCATTAACCGATGCCATCATATTGGTAAAGACGATCAGGGCCCCGATGAGAAGAACGATGATCGATATCCCGAGGGAGAACTTTTTAAAATGGTCGAGCGCCTCCATCTTGGTTTGTAGCGTCTGTTTGATGGCCGTTACCTTGGCATGGGGCAGCTTCTTCGAAATCTGATTCACGATCTCTTCAATCGGGCAGGTGTTGCAATAGGCGGAGACTTCAATCAGGCTCACCGCCTTGGGCTTATTCAGAGCCTCCTGGACAAAACCCAGGTCAGCGTAGATGAGAAAGTCGTCCTGAGAACCTGTCTCTTCAAGTATTCCTGAAATCCTGACCCTCTTTCCGTTAATCGCTAAATGATCATTTGTACTTTTAAAAAGTCTCACAGCCACCTCATTCCCAAGAAGCACCTCCTCCTTGCTCTTAGGAATGGCTCCGTGGACCTTCCACCACTTTTTCAGCCGACCCTCCTCCTGAAAATAGACGCCCATGAGAGGAATCTTCTTTCCCTCGATCTCCACCGCTCCGACGAACTTCGGTGAAACAGCGCTGATGTTCTCCCGGACCTCGATCTCGCGGATCTTCGGAACATCGGAATCATTCAGTGTGCGGGCATCCATCGCCACCCCCCCAATGTTCATTCCTCCATAGGAGAGGGAAAGGTCGTCCGATCGGGGAAGGATGAGGATATTCGCTCCGTATTCATCTAATTTGTTGGCAATATCCTCGTTCATCAACCGCGAAATGGAAATCAGAGAAACTACCGTCGTAATGCCAATGGTGAGCCCCAAAATGAGGAAGAAAACCTTTCCCTTCCGCCTTCGAAGATTGTTAATCGAGATATCTTTCAGTCTCATCGGATTAAACTCTCGGCTTCCAATTTATAACCACTTTCTCATCGATGACAATCGAATCTTTCTCCAGCGTGTTAGGGATCACCTCCGGAGGGTAATTCATACATCCTCCGCTGATCCCTTTGAGTGTCTCAAGATTCCATTCGGTATAGCAGGCATTACACACCATGGATTTGTCCTTGATATGGAAGCGGGTCGATTTGCAGGGTTCGCACATGCTGATCGCTGTGACCACTCTTCCCGCCATGGTCAGATAGGCTAAAAGAGGTATTTTAAGTCCCTTCCCTTCATATTCGAATCGAACGATCTTTTTCTCCTTGACCTCATGGACGGGGATTATAATCTTCCCATTTTCCACCTTTGCCACCACATCGGTCATTCTAACTGTCTGTCCGCTGTAATCGACCTTTCCGCTCACCTTCGGCTGTGAGGAAACCTTGGGGCTGGCTCCGGAATTTCCCTGGATGAGCCAGTAGGCTACCCCTCCGAGAGCGATGGCGACGACGATTAAAAGGACAATCGACCATGAAGGTCTCCCCTTTTTTTCTCCCAATACCTTCTCCTTCTTGTGCTGGAACGAGGAATCCGAAAGTTCGAGCCCGCACTTCTTGCAGAAGCGGTTCGATTCCTCATTCTCTTCCCGGCATTTTGGACATGCTTTCATAAAATGATCCTCCTTTTTTGAAACTGTTTAGCCAAATCAAGCACAAAATCGTATAACGGAGATGGACAAGCCGTTCGGAAAGGCTTCGTGGCGCACCTTTCGGAGTATTGGCACCGGCCTTCAACTTGGTCTATGGGGCTGGTTCAGATGAAATCGCCCGCTTCCCATTCAATCTAAAGACCGCCATTCGAAGCCTTGGAGAGCGGCTTGCCCATCTCCGACTCCGTGGGAACCTATATTTGGCTAAACGGTTATGCTTTTTTAAATTTCCTGAACCTCTCCCCGGTCATAAGTGAGGGACAGCACGACTTTTCCTTCTTCGATGATATCAATCTGGATGTGGCACCCGAAATTGATCACCCGGGCGCTTGCCCCATTCTTCCCCTTTTTGGCTTCATAATATTGCAGGGCCTTCGCTCTGGCCTCCTTTTCAATCTTCGGATCGAGAGACCTTACCTTCTCCCCTCCCCCGCATCCTCCTCCCTTGCAACAGACCGACTGAATCGGAGGAGGAACATCGAACTTCTCGTAGGTTTCGACCTTGCCTCTGCTTTTGGCTGCCGTAAGCCATTCCTGAAAAAGTTGCTCTCTGCTGTCCTGACTGCCTTTCAGAACGGCTTTCTCAACGAACTGCGAAATCAACCAATCCTTTTTTAGCTCCTCCTTGAACTCGAGGAGCACGACACCCAGTTTATTTTTGAAGTCTGCCTCCGATAATCCGTGGTTCTTCTTGATCGCCTCTATCTGTTCGTCGATCTCCTTTTCGGGAACGTTGGTATAGCCGCCGTTCTTTGCTTCCTGAAGAAGGAGTTTCTCCATGACGACCTCCTCGAGAAGCTGGGCCTTCAATCGGATTAAGTTCTCCTCCCCCGCCGCCCCCTTGAAGAAATCTTTTCCGAAACGGAACTCATAGAGCCTCTTGGCCCGATCGAGCCTGCTTGAAAACTCTTTCCGGGTGATCTCCTCTCCGTTAACTCTGCCCACCAGTTTCGATTCAAATCCGCCGGCGATGATGTATCCTGCTATGCCTGCCAGGGCGAGGCTGATCAATCCGAACAGGAGGATCGAAGTCTTAACCCTTCTTCTTCCTTTTTGCAGAGACCGGCCGCAACGGACACAATAGGCATTCTGCCGATCATTCCCTTCGCCGCAGTTGGGACATGGGCGATCGCTATGGTTTCCTGAAATCTCATTCATCTTGATCCTCTTTCTCCCCCCTATCAATAGACAACTTCATACAACTTTACCCCCCAGTGGCAAAAAACGATATCGAAAACCGGGCGGGGGTGCTGGAAAAGCCTTGTAGCGGCACCTTTGGAAGTTGGCTACATGCGTTTTTAGGCAAAACTGGGAACTCACATAAAGTGAAATCCTACGTAACCCTACCTTTTCTAAAAATCCGCAATTGCAAGGGTTTGGAAGCACCCTCGTCCGGGTTTCGGTATTGCAACATCCTGGTTTATTCAAAGATCCTCCCTCTCTGAATCTCCGCTTCAGAAAGGGGAGAGACAAATATCGACTTTTCTTCCTCTCTCTCCACCTTCTGGTAGTGGACTTCCATCTTCTCCATTCCCTTCGCCTTGCTATAGCGGGCTGTAATGGAGGCCGCCCTCTCCCTCTCCGTCTCGTCGGCTTCTCCTCTCAGAAGAGAGACGGGCCCTGGATAGCGGACTGTTTTCAGCAGGACATCTCCAGCCTGTGAAAAGGTTTCGATCTTCTGATTCTCCTCCTCGTTCCTTCCGACCACCAGTTTGGCTGTCGGAGAGAGGCGAAAATGCCTCCCGAACTTCAAAAGGTGAACATCGTTGAGAGAAAAATCATATTGATGCTCCATCAGATCTCTGATCCGCCGGGCAAACCCAGGATCGGTGAGAAGGCATCCTCCTGCCGGACAGGGATAGTCATGGATATTGAACTGCTCTGCTAATTTCATCTGTGGTTTTCTTGATCGGCCCTGAATATTTAAAAGTTTCTCACGGTCGACCCATCCTTCCCTCTCCGGAAGAGTGACCGGAAGGAATTGAGCTGAGAGAGGCCGTAGGATAAGACCCTCCAGCCCGGCCTCCTTTTCGATCAGACGCATCGCATCCCTTCTCTGTGACATGGGTCTCTGTCCTAATACTTCACCGGTGATAATGAAAGATCCTCCGGATTCCTCCATATAAGCCTTTGCCTTCTTCAGCATGAAGATCCGGCAGTCGATGCAGGGATTCATGTTGCTTCCATACCCGTGCTTGGGATTTCTTACGACATTGAGATACTCTTCGGAGACATTGAATACCCTTAATGGAATACCAAGGATCTCTACTGCCTTTTGTGAGGCCAGACAGGTCGCTCCTCTGTTGGTGCAGGTGCAGAAGACCGTCATAAAATTGAGGGCTTCCAGCTCGATCCCCTGGTCAAGGATCAGTCTGGCCGCAAGCGTGCTGTCAAGGCCTCCGGAAAGGAGGGCAATCGCCTTCATCTCAAAACCTCATTCATCGATCCCGAACGGAATCCCTGAAGGTCCAGGGTGATGTATTGGTAACCGATCTTCTTCAGATGTTCGACCACTTTCTCTCTGATCGCTCTGTCCAGTAATCTTCCTATCTCTTCCTTAAAGATTTCGATCCTCGCAAGACCTTTATAGTGCCGAACCCGGACCTGTTTAAAACCCAATCCGATGAGAAAATCCTCCGCCTCACTCACTTTCTTTAAACCATCGGCTGTAATCTCTTCCCAGTATGGAAAACGGGAGGCGAGGCAGGCAAATGAAGGCTTATCCCAGGTCGGAAGCCCCAGCGCCTTCGAAACTTCCCTCACACCCGCTTTGGTGAAGGATGCCTCGACAAGAGGGCTCCGGATTCCCAGCTCTCCGATTGCCTTCTTTCCCGGCCGGTGATCCTTCTCGTCATCGAGGGTTGAACCTTCAACGATACAGGATATGTTCTCCTGTTGAGCCGTCTTTTTTAACTCTCCAAAGAGCTCTCTTTTGCATAAATAACAGCGGTCGGGCGGATTCTTTGAGAATCCGTCTATCTCCAATTCGTTCGACTCGATCAAGAGATGTTTCACTCCCATCTCTTCGGCCATCTTCTTGGCTCCTCTCAATTCCCTTTCCGGATAGAGAGGAGATAGGGCGGTCACCGCAAGGACATTTTCAACTCCAAGGGTATCTCTGGCTATTTTCAGGAGAAAGGTGCTATCCACCCCCCCCGAAAAAGCCACCAGCACTTTCTTCATGGAGTGAAATATCTCTTTTAATCGCTCCGACTTCTGTTTGGCTAATTGATCCATATTCCGTGTTGCGTGCTTCAGGTTTCCAGTTTCGAGTTTTGTGTTTCGAGTTTCAAAATAACTCATAACTCTTAATTCATAACTCTTAACTCTTCATCACTTCTTTAATCCACCCTCCTCCGAGAACGGTCTCCCCGTCATAGAAGACAGCAGCCTGTCCGGGAGTAATGGCCTTCTGCGGAGTCTTAAGATTCACCTCCAATGCATCTTCTTCCATGGGAGAGAGGGTGGCCTCCGCACCGGGGTGGTTGTATCGTATCTTCACCTTGCAAGAAATAGGTGAAGCCATATCCTGAGATCGAATCCAGTTGACGAAATGGGCAATGAAAGTATCCCCATAGACCTCTCTCTCCTCTCCCACAATGACCGCATTCTTCTCTCTGTCTATTCCGATCACATAGAGAGGCTTTCCCTTTGCAAGACGGAGTCCCCTTCTCTGTCCGATTGTGTAGAAAGGTATCCCCTTATGCTTTCCGAGAACATTTCCCTCCCTGTCAAGGATAGGTCCCGCTATGATCGCCTCTTTTAGCCTCTCGGATAAAAAAGAGTGATAAGAAGTCTCGGGAATAAAACAGACCTCTTGACTCTCAGGCTTGTCATGGACTCGAAGGCCTGTTTCAAATGCCATCTTCCTCACTTCTTCCTTTTGAAACTCCCCGAGCGGGAAAAGAGTATGCTTGAGCTGATCCTGCCTGAGGGAGAATAAGACATAGGATTGGTCTTTTTTCCGGTCGATCCCTTTCTTTAAAAGATACTGACCGCTCCCCTCATCAAATTCGAGCCGCGCATAATGGCCTGTGGCTACATAATCGGCTCCCAATTCCATGGCCCTTTTTAAAAATGATCCGAATTTCAACTTTTCATTGCAGAGGATACAGGGGTTGGGCGTTCTTCCCTCTCTGTATTCTTTACAGAAATAGTCGATGATCTCCTTCTCGAACTCCTCTTTAAATTGAAAAACATAAAAGGGTATTTCCAGTTGAAGGGCAACGCGCCTCGCATCTTCTATGTCCGAAAAACCGCAACACCGGTTCGCCCCCGTTTCGTTTCTGTCCGGTGTCTCGATGCACATCGTCGCTCCGATCACTTCGTAGCCCTTCTTCTTGAGAAGCCAGGCCGCAGTGCTCGAATCGACTCCGCCGCTCATCGCCACCACCACTCTTTTCTTCATGCCCGCTCTTTATGACAGAAGCTCGACCCCTTGAATCCTTGAACCCTTCTCTTAAAACAGAATCTCCATCGCCTGATAGGGGCAGACCGGAATACATAGCTCGCAGGCAATGCACTTGTCCCGATTGAAGGAGACCTCCATCGTTTTTCTATTGACGTCCAATGCCTGCGGGTGACAGACGGAAATACAAGCCGTACAATGGGTACATCGATCTTCATACCATTTTACATCCTGGGCTAAAGGCTGGACCTCAACTCCAATCTCTTTCATATAGTTGAGTCCGGCCTCAAGGGCCGACCTTTTCCCCTCCATCTCAAGAACCAGCCTTCCTTCCTCCTTAGGGGTAATTCGTGCCCTTAAAATATTGACCGTAAGATCATAATCCTTCACCAATTTTGAGATCACAGGTTGATCCACAAGGTGGGATGGATAATTAAAAACAACGCGTTTCTTCTGCATGTTAACCCCCTCTCTTAAGAAACATTGCAAAATGGAAATTTAGCAATGCAAAATTCAAAATGTTTCGAATTTTTGAGAAAATTCTCAATTTGCAATTTACAATTTGCATTTTTCAATGATGTTTTTTGATGGGTCTCTCTTTCAAGGGCTTGAAGACAATCCCTGAATCGACCGAAGGAAGAAGTTCAACCGGTTGGGTTAAAAAAAACTTTCCTACCTCGATCCATTCTTTCAGGATCCGGGCAATCTCTCCTGCCTTAAGATAACTGGAAAGTCCGGAGGTGGGGACTTCCTTGCCCTGAACTGTTATCCTTCCGCTCTTCAGTTGTTTGTAATTAACCTCTCCCAAACTTCCCGGGATGAACTGGGGATAGGCGTCGCTATAGTCTATGACCTGGGCCCAAATCTCTTCATCCCGAATCATCGTATATTGGAGGATCTCCTCATTCAGGATGGGGATTGGAACACCAATCCCAACGGTGAGGGTCACCCCATATCCAGTGTAAGAAGTTCCTTTAAGCCATTTCGAACTCATCATCTTCAAGTCCCCTTTGACCGCAAGTGTCCCGGAGGTCATCTTGGGGACCCCTTTCTCCGTCCTTTTCACATCAGGGTTATGCTGTGTTCCGCTTCCAACGACATACCCAACCCCTCCCCCCAGAAAGATCCGCGTGCCGATGCCGATCGTTTTGTAATACGGGTCATTGAGAAGAGGGCTCAACTGGCCCGCATTGCAGTAATTGGCATTCCCCAGTTTGGGCTGGATAACTCCCATATAGGTATAGATCATCCGGTCTGAGAGGTTCACAGCGACATTATAATTTTGATAGGCATTCCTCATATTGAATAGAACAGCTTCATTCATATCTTTTAGAGAGATGTAGGTTTCCAGTGATTTTCTCGGATAACAATCCGTTCCATAAGCCGTCGCAGTGAGCCGGACATCCTTTCCCGAAACCAGTTCCTCGATGATATGTGCCCCGCCGTAAGAAAATTTCCCGGGGTAGATTTTGTTTCTTGGGTCATCTTCAGGCATGGCTGTTGCTCCAAGGAAAAAATCAACGGCGGCCAGGCCCGTATAAACCGGAACATCGTTGAGATAGGTCCTTCCTCCTCCAAGTTTAATTCTGGGTTTCGAATGCCCCACATTGAAATATGCCCCTGAGGAACACATCGGACCGAATGTCCCTGTGGTCACGACATCCACCTCCTGCGCCGTCTTCTTAACTCCCTTTTCAGCGGCATAATCGATAATCTCCTCAGCCGTCAGAACAACCGCCTTTCCTCTCCTGATCTTCTCATTTATCTCCTCAATGGTCTTCGCCATCTTTTCCTCCCATTGTCTTTTGATTTTTTTTCATCGTCCATCGTCTCTTGCTTTTCTTCCATTGTTCATCGTTCATCGTTCATTGTTCATCGTTTATCGTCCCTCGTCCCCTCACGGGGTGACACATGATCCATAACATATCACTACCCCCTCCTTAAATCAGAGTTCGGAGTTAAATATTTAAACTACGAACTCCGAACTAATACAAAAGCATTAAGTAAATTGACATAAACATATAATGTTGTCATTCCCGCGCAGGCGGGAATCCAGGGTTTCCTGTGAAAACAGGAATCCAGTTTCATATTAATGTGTAGTTCCCTGCTTTCGCAGGGACGGCGTCTGGATTCCTGCTTTCGCAGGAATGACGGGAAAGTGTAACATTATTAATTGCGTTTGTATTAAATACTCCGAACTTTCATTTAAAGTCATTAAACAGTCCCGTGATGAGGTACCGCTCACCTGTATCGGGAAAGATGACGACGATCATCTTCCCTCTGCTCTCCTCCCTTTTCGCCACCTCAATCGCTGCCCAGGCCGCCGCGCCGGATGAGATCCCGGCAAGCAAACCTTCTTCCTGTGCCAATCTTTTTGTAAATAGGACTGAGTTCTCATTCGAGACTCTGATGACCTCATCAACCAAATCCATCCGGAGCACTTCCGGGATGAAACCCGCCCCGATCCCCTGGATTTTGTGGGGTCCAGGCTTTCCTCCGGAGAGCACAGGAGAACTTTCCGGCTCTACAGCAACGACTTTCAATTCCGGTTTCTTCTTTTTAATGACCTCTGAGATGCCTGTGATGGTTCCGCCGGTTCCAACGCCTGCGACAAGAATATCAATCCTTCCATCCGTGTCCTCCCAGATCTCTAAGGCAGTGGTCTTTTTATGGATCTCCGGGTTAGCAGGATTCCTGAACTGTTGGGGGATGAAATATCGGGAATCTGTCCGGGCCATCTCCTCCGCTTTTCTCACAGCGCCGGTCATTCCTTCATTCCCCGAGGTCAGGATGACCTCAGCTCCAAATATTTTAAGAAGATGGATTCTTTCCTCTGACATGGTATCAGGCATCGTTAAAACCAATGGATAGCCTTTGGAGGCGCAGACAAAGGCAAGAGCGATTCCTGTATTGCCACTGGTGGGTTCTAAAATGATCGTATCCTTTCGGATGAGTCCGGCTCTCT
The DNA here is from genome assembly GCA_030017685.1 of Thermodesulfobacteriota bacterium. Lineage (GTDB taxonomy): Bacteria > Desulfobacterota > BSN033 > BSN033 > UBA1163 > RBG-16-49-23. The sequence goes on from JASEHH010000033.1 coordinate 14,558, forward strand.
CTGCTGCATCAATCATCGACACACCGATACGGTCCTTGATGCTGCCGCATGGATTGAACGACTCCAGCTTTGCCACCACCTCTCCCTGAGAGCCTTCTGTAATTCGTTTCAGTTTTAACAAAGGTGTATGACCAATCAGTTCGGAAATCGAGTGAGCAATTCTCGCCATCTCTTGTCTCCTAAAAATCTAAATCCTATCCAAAAATATTTGAAATTTTGGCATCAAATTTTCGTCATTCCTGCGGAAGCAGGAATCCAGGATTTTCTTTGTGGAGTTTTTTCTGGATTCCCGCCTGCGCGGGAATGACAGGAATCATTGACCAGTGTTAGAGATAAATTCTAAGACTTTACGTGTAAGAATCTAATATCTAAATTTCTAAAATCTTAATTCGGATTTCGTGCTTAGAATTTAGAATTTCCTCTCAGATCTGGTACATCGGAGGGTTTTTCCCCTCCTTTTCCTTTTTTCGATTGACCATCTCTTCAAAGGTAATGGAACGGAATATTTTATTAATCGCATCAGAAGCTTCCTGCCAGATATCCCGGGTCACACAAAAAGGGGCTTTCTTGCAGCCTTTTGGATCTTTTAAGCATTCAATGAGTTGGATTGTTCCGTCCAGGATTTCGACGACATCATTGAGACAGATTTCGGAAGGCGGTTTGGCAAGAGAATACCCTCCCTTTGAGCCACGAACCGATTTCACAAGACCGGCTGTCCTCAACGGAATGATGACCTGTTCGAGATACTTCAAAGAGATATCTTCCTTCTTTGCGATCTCTTTCAAATCAATCGGCCCCTCCCCGTAACGGAAGGCAAGCTCGAGCATTGCCCTTGCCCCATACCTAATTTTAGTTGAAATTCTCATAGGTTATAAAACTATACTTTTTCTATAGGAATTCCTTTTTACTAACTTATCCAACTGCACAATGTCAAGGGGATGATCCGGGGATTTTTGAAAAACGATTCCTTTTGAAAATCTGCCAAAGAGAGGGATAGTTGTTATAAGAGGTGGGTGTTATGAGAAGCTCATTCCTTAATGGACTTCTACTCTTAAGACTCTCCTTGTTTCTAAAGTGATCTTCACCCGTTCATCGATTCTGTACCCGACGATCCAGGCGATCATCTCGCCTGAGATGAGAAGAGGGATACTTGGCCTTTCGAACTTTGGAATCTTATGGTCGATAAAAAAATTCTTTAATTTCTGGGTCCCTTCTGTCCCCAGGGGCTGAAACCGGTCGCCGGGCCTGAAATTTCTCATCCTCAACGGAAGATGGAGGCGTTCATAATCGAGGAGAACCACGTTTCGGGATTCATCAATTGGTTTAGACCTGTCCCATTCTCTCTCCTCAGCCACCACCTCTCTTTCGATCTCTCTGATATAAGTCTGGCCGGGCACATGGAGTTCCACTTCAAAGGGGGGGATCGTTGTTGGCCTCTCCCTCCTTAACAATACCCTATCATATCGCTTCTCAAAACAGAGACCATGGGATAATTCTAAGAGAAGGCTTGCCGGGGGGGACTGGAGTCTCCGGTAGATCAAATTCACATCCGACCATTCACCCTCGTCCATCTTCGAACCATCTTCCATCTTTTCCAACATCTTTTGAATTACCCTCCATTGGATGGCTTGATGGAGGGATTGATACGCTGAGAATTTAAAAGTAATTTGTTCCTCCTCCTCGCGGGTGATCCTTTGATAAGCCTCACCCGCCTCTTTTTCAATAAAATCATTCTCTTCCCTGAGGAGGGTCGATGTTTTGATGACTGCCCGCTGGAAACCGGGTTGATACTCCTGTTCGATCAGGGGAATGAGGTTGAGTCGAAGCCGGTTTCGTAGATAGTCCTTTTTAAGATTGGATGAATCGAGGAGGTAGGGAATGCCATTTTCTTGAGCATAAGTTTCGATTTCTCCTCTCCGGACTTCGAGGAGAGGCCGGATCACCCTCTTCTCCCTGATTGGAAGCATTCCTTTGAGGCCCTTCAATCCCGATCCCCTGAGCAATCTTAGAAGAACGGTCTCCACCTGGTCGTCCGCATTGTGGCCCAGGGCGATCTTGCCCCCACCATATTTTTTTAGGAGATCATGAAAAAACTGAAAACGAATCCTCCTGGCCGCATCCTGCAGGGAGAAGCCCCCTGACTCCTGAAACTCCTTCACATTGAACTGTCCGTATTCGAAGGGCAGACCGAGTCGAGCTGACTCTTTTCGAACGAGTTCAGCTTCTTTTTCTGATTCAACAGGTCGGAGGCCGTGATGGATATGGGCGACAATGAGAAAGAGGTCGAATTCCTGGCGGAAGGCATTCAATAAGTGGAGGAGGACCATTGAGTCCACTCCGGCTGAGACACCCACGATCACCCGGTCGCCTTTCTCCAGCAGACGGAAATGATCGATGGTCCTTCTGACTTGCTCGAACATCATAGAAAATTCTCACATCTTCTTCTCTCCCAGAGGACCGACCCTGATCTCGACCTCTGTGGTGCCATGCCATTTCTCTGTGATCTTGATCGTACAGGTCTTGTCAGGCTTTGAAAAATTGAGGATGGATTCCTTCCCCTTAAAACTGTTCACCAGTTTCCAGTTATCCTTCTCCATTTGGTAGTTGAAGAAATCGATCAGGGATTCCACATCGATCCTCCATTTCGTGAAGATCAGGATACCTGTTTTAAAACGGGGGGTCTCATAGACAAAAGACTTATTCTGTTTATAATTTAATTCCCTTGGAATGCGGACATCATCAAAATGGTAATATTTCCCCGCTGCCTCCCCTTCCCTTTTCACCGGTTCCTCTCTTCTCTCCTTAACGGTTGATCGACACCCCGCATAAACCAGGCTGAGGAGAAGAAGTGCAAATAAAAAATATACTGCCTTTCTTTCAGAAATCGCCTGTCTCATAATCTCCCTCCTTTATTATGTGTGGATATAAAAAATGTTTACCACCCTGTGGTGAAAAAAGCAAGAAAAAACAAAAAGGTCCCCGAATCGGAGCCTTTAAAAAAGTTTAAGCATCTCCGGATGAGCTATTCGATGAAGAGCCGTATTAATCCGTCCGTGGGTCTGCTCCCATCTGGGTGGGTTCAAAGAGATCGATGTGGATGTAACCCAATCTCGGCAACCCCTCTTGATTAAAAGGAGCGGGAGGTTTGGCTTCACGATGGGCTCTGGAAACAAATTCAAATGGAAAGACGACCACATTGCTCTCATGTCCGGCCTTATCGAGAATGGATACCTTCAGGGTAATGTTGGTCCATTCTCTCAAATAGGATGCCCGGCTGCTGAAGGTATTCCACTGGAGGTATCCCCTAAATTTCCCTCGATACGGCGATTTGAGGATGGTCCAATCAACCGGGTAACGCCCATAACCTGTTTGATCGACTTCAACCGCAATTCTCGACATATCTCCGTCCGGGTCTTCTGCCTCGAGATAAATTCTCAAGACATATCCATAATATCCTTTCTCCACAGCGAAAGAGGCGGTAATCACAGGGGGATTCCCTTTGGGCTTGCTCTCGGACCACGCCATCAGCGGGACGAGTAGCGCGGCACAAGCAAAAAATGCAACCATATAGATTAGTTTTTTCATTTTACCCTCCTTTAATAAAAATATAAGGATGGGCGGTGCAAATTTCAAGGAAAGAATGAGGACAGGGGGTCCTATTTACCCCGTTAGAAATAATGGACCGCCTGCGTGGCCGAAGCCATTCCCGCCGTGCTCGCCCGCTGCGCCGGCGCATGCGCGGCGAGCGCACCGTCGCGGCAGGTCGGCCCGGCGAAGGCCCGCTGGAATTTCTAACGGGGTTTACGACTTTGTGATCGATTCCTGAACCGACCTTCCCGAAATATCATCGCCGCTCTTTTCGCCTCCTCGAAGATCTCCTTGATGGAAACCTTATGGCTTAAAGCCAGTTTTTTGCAATCCTCATATTCAGGAGAGAGATTGACAATCTTCCCCTCCCACCGGGCCAGCTTGAAGCGAATCTTTCCATATCTCGTCTGAAGCGTCAAAATCTCCCGGTCTGCACAACTCCTCTCTTCCTCTCGCCATCTTAAACCGAGCGTGGTCGTCTCCCTGATCAGAAAATCGATGACCGATGAAAGCTTCTCCGCGGAGCAGATGACAGTGATTAAGGTTGCCGGCCGGCTTTTCTTCATCAGAATGGGTGTAAGAAAGACCTCCTGCACCTCCATGCCCAAAAGCTTCTCCATCACATAGTCATACAACTGGGGATTCATATCGTCGATGTTCGTTTCAACAACCATCACCTTCTCTTTTCCTGCAATCGGCTCTTTCCTCCCGATGATCAGCCTGAGAAGGTTCGGATGGGGAAGGTCATCCCTGCCGGCTCCGTAACCGATCCTCTCCACCTCCATCCCGGGCATCTTGCCGAATTCGGACCCCAATGAGGTTAACAGTGCTGCGCCTGTGGGGGTAAGAAGTTCCCTTTCCACACCCGAAGAGTAGATGGGTTTCCCCTTCATCAGAGCAAGGGTGGCAGGTGCAGGAACAGGAAGGAGGCCATGTTCACATCTGACAAATCCCGTGCCCACATTAACTCTTGAAACATAAAGTTTCTCGATCCCCATCTCACGAAAACCCCAGATTGCTCCGACGATATCGACAACAGAATCCAGCCCCCCGATCTCATGGAAATGGATCTCCTCCATGTGCCTCCGGTGAATCTTCGCCTCGACAGAAGCGATCTGTTCAAAGACCTCCCCGCTCTTCTCTTTCACTTCGGATTCCAGATGGCTCTGGTCGATGATCTGTAAGATGTCTTTCAAGCTCCTGGAGTGTCTCTTCTCATCCTTCCCCTCCACGATCGCCTGAGTGGCGGAGATCCCCCCTCTCAGAACTTTCTTAACCTTCAGAGAAACATTTTGAAGCCGGAGTTTTTTCAGCTCCCCTCTCAACCCTCCCGGACTCAGCCCCGCATCGATCATCGAGCCAAGGATCATATCCCCGCTCGCCCCTGAAAAACAGTCAAAATAACCGATCTTCATTTCTTCGCTCCCATCGACATTCAAACTTATTTTATTATCCAAAAGAAATCAGGGAAAATCAAACGAAATTTAAGAACCGTATACATCTTTTTCCCCGTGATAGAAATCCATGGGAATGTCAAATCCAGAGGGGCAGGCGGGCCAGCGGAGAAAGATTTAGGGCGGCACCGCTTAAGGATTGGCTCCAGACGCTCCAAGAACAATAAAAACCTCATTTTCATTGACTACGAAAGTTTCCCTTAAACGTCTAATGATCCGCAATCCTAAAGATTTCGGAGTCTGGTCCGCCTGCCCCTCTGGAGTCCATTCTGTCATCACGGAATTGGAGATGCTTCCTTAAGACCCTCAATGCCCTTTCCCTCATTCTTCAAATTGGGTTTGATTTTTAAGCCGGATATACGATATATAAGAGGTAATTTTGGAAAAGGATCTTGACCATCGATTGTAGAAAGGATGGATGATGGACTCTATAAAAAATAACATTGCTTCTCTTCCGGGCTGGGGGTTAATGATCGGGATTGGACTTTTCTCAATTTTGATTTCAAAACAGATTGTCGTAGGATCTAAGAACCCTTTGGAAAGTGTCACGATTGCCATCCTGCTGGGTCTCTTGCTGAAAAACCTCTTCCCTTTGCCTCCCTTCTTCAATCCCGGCCTTTCAAGATACGAGGTGGCCCTCAAATCAGGAATCGTCCTTCTGGGGATCGGTCTCAGTTTCTTTGCTCTACTTGAAATCGGAACAAAGGCCATCACTGTCGTCGTCCTCTGTCTTCTCATTGCCCCAATCCTTTTCTTCTTTATAGGCCGGAAGGCCGGGCTCTCTGAAAAGATGAACATCCTGATAGGAATCGGCACGACGATCTGTGGAAGCACCGCCATTGCGATCACGGCTCCTCTCATTGAAGCCGAAGGAGATGATGTTTCTTACGCCATCGCAACGATCTCACTCTTCGGCCTTGCTGCGATGTTCCTCTTTCCAATCGTTGCAAAGCTCTTGGGATTGAATCAATCGATCTTCGGCCTCTGGGCTGGAACGGCCATCCATGCAACACCACAGGTTGTGGCCGCAGGCTATATGTACGGAGAAGTGGCCGGTCAGGTCTCAACAGTGGCCAAGCTGACCCGGAACATCTTCATGGCTCCAGCCGTCTTTCTCATTGGTTTATGGTATATAAAAATGAGGTTGAAAACAGCGGGGGGTCTTTCGAAAAAGGGCCAATATTCGAAAGCCATCCCTCTCTTCTTATTCGGGTTCGTGGCAATGGCCATCATCCGGACCATCGGGGATGCCATATGCCCAATTCCTGCCTCTCAATGGCAATGGTTGGTTCAACATATCAATGGATTGGGCAAGTTTCTTGTACTGGTTGCCATGGCGGGGATTGGACTGAATACGAAATTCATGACCATGCGTCGGACCGGACCCAAACCTTTTCTGGTCGGGCTGGTGGCCTCCATCCTCCTTGCCATCATCAGCCTCCTCCTTATTCACCTGCTGGGGATATCCTGAGGGTGATATAATATAGCGCAGTTCAATAATTTATTTGACAATTGAGGGGGATTAAGTAAAATTTATTCTAACCTGGCGGTGTAGCTCAGTCGGTCAGAGCATGCGGCTCATATCCGCAGTGTCCGGGGTTCAAATCCCTGCACCGCCACCAAAATTGAAAAGATTAAGGTTCTGATGCCTAAAAAAGAACCGATTCGATATCTTAAATAAAATCTTCCACAACACCTCATTTCCAAATTTAATAGAAACAGGGTCAAGGATGAGATATTCTTGTGTTTCTTCTTTGAGTCAAAATTGAGAGCATAAGATACCTCAGACCATTTCGGGGTGATCAAGATAGGGAGAAATTTTCTCCCTGTCTTCTTTCCTATAAGGGGCTTTTTATGCATCATGCCAGCATTATTGGTACGGGATCCTATGTCCCTGAGCGGATTCTCACGAACCACCATCTGAGGGAAATGGTGGATACCAGTGACAAATGGATCATAGAAAGAACAGGCATCCGGGAGAGAAGGATTGCAAGCGGGGAAGAGACCAATGTGACCATGGGTAGGATAGCGCTCGAACGAGCCATCGAAAATTCAGGAATCCGATGTGAGGAGATTGAATTTCTGGTGGTGGGCACAAACACAACAGAACCCGTATGGCCCTCCGCCTCAGGCCATATTGCAAATCTTCTGGGTCTTCGTAAAGATCTGCCTTTCCTCGACGTGCAGGCGGGATGCACCGGATTCAATTACGCTCTTTCGGTTGCAGAAATGTCCATTAAGGCTGAACAATACAGGACGGTGGCGGTGATCGGAACGGACAAACTTTCAGCCATCACAGACTATCAGGACCGCAACACCTGTGTTCTTTTTGGGGATGGCGCCGGCGCTCTCATCCTGAGACAATCGATGAACGAAGGAATCATTCGTTCTCATCTCGGAGGGAATGCCAAGGCCCGTGATCTACTCATCCTTTCCAAAAAGGACGGCACTGGAAATGGATATATCAAGATGGAGGGAAGAAAGGTCTATACCTTTGCGAAAAGGGCGATGGTTGAAAGCTGTTTTCGTGTCCTTGACCCTTCCGGAACAGCCGGGAAAAACGAACTCCGGGCTCTGTTTGAACAGGTGACCAAAATCATTCCCCATCAGGCGAATGCAAGGATCATTATGGGTGCTGCTGAGGAACTCGAATCGCGGCTGGAGCTCCCTGCCGGTGAGGCAAAAAATAAAATGATTATGACGATTGAACAGTACGGGAATAACTCCTGCGCTTCAATCCCGCTTGCACTGGATCTATCCCTCCGAACAGGAAAGCTCAGAAAAGGAGATCTTGTCATCTTTGTAGGCTTCGGGGCGGGCCTGACCTATGCTGCAAACCTCGTCCGGTTGTAATAGATTCGGTTCTTCGGGCTTTTATGTGGGTGCTTTCCCCCTCTTAAGAATAACCCCCCTCTATTCCCCCCTTAAATGAAGGGGGGTTAAGCCTTATGTTAATGGGAGGTTACCCACTCAATACTCGGATGAACCATAGATTCATGTAATAAATGAAGGAGGTTTTTTGACCAGAAAGATTAAAAGATCGGTCTGCCCCTATGATTGTCCGGATGCCTGCGGCCTTCTGATAGAGGTGGTTGACGGAAAAGCGATCAAGGTCACTGGCGATCCTGACCATCCATTTACAAGGTCCACTCTCTGCCCCAAAATGAATCGGTACCAGGAGACGGTCCACTCCCCGCTTCGCCTTACCCGCCCTCTCCTCCGGACAGGAGAAAAAGGCACGGCCCAATTTCATCCCATCTCCTGGGAAGAGGCGATTGACCGGATTGTCAATCACTGGCAGGGTATCATCAAACGCTCTGGAGCAGAAGCCATTCTCCCCTACTCCTATGCCGGAACCATGGGGCTCATTCAGAGAAACGCCGGACATCCTTTCTTTTACCGAATGGGAGCCTCCCGCCTCGAACGCACGATATGTTCTCCTGCCAAGGAAGCAGGCTGGCAAGCGGTGATGGGAAACACCCCTGCCCCTCATCCTGATGAGGTGGCTGAGAGCGATCTTGTAATCTTATGGGGAATCAATGCCGTCGCAACCAACATCCACTTCCTGCACGGCGTGAAAATAGCTCGAAAAAAAGGAGCCAAGGTCTGGCTGATCGATACCTATAAAACCCTTACCTCTTCTGTTGTGGACCAAACCTATATCGTTCGGCCGGGAAGTGATGGCGCGCTTGCCCTGGGCTTGATGCATCTTCTGGTCCGACACAGTCTCATCGATAATGATTTTTTAGCTGCTCATGTGCAGGGTTTTGAAGAATTGAAGGAGAAGATCCTCCCTGACTTTCCGCCCGAAAAAGTAAGCCGCCTTACAGGACTCTCTCCTGAAACTCTCGAATCTACGGCCAAAGCCTATGGCAAGGCAAAAGCTCCATTGATCCGGCTGGGAAGTGGTCTTTCCCGGTACGGAAACGGGGCGATGAATGTGCGTACGATTGTCTGTCTGCCTGCCCTTGTCGGAGCTTATGGAAAGAGAGGGGCCGGATGTTTTACAGGCACCAGTACTGCAGAAGCCTTTGCCATGAGTGAGGTCTTTCGAGAAGATTTCATGAAGGGGAAGACCCGTATCGTCAACATGAACCGGATCGGCTGGGCTTTAAATGAGATTCAGAATCCACCTATTCAAAGCCTTTATGTCTATAGCTCCAACCCTGCAGCAGTTGCTCCGGATCAGAATCAGGTCTTAAAGGGTCTGGCAAGGGAAGACCTCTTCACCGTAGTTCACGAGAGGTTTCTCACGGATACGGCCCGTTATGCGGATATGGTGCTTCCTGCCACCTCTTCTCTGGAACAGAGTGACCTCTATCGGTCCTACGGCACATACTGCATCCAGCGCGCAAAACCGGTCATCCCTCCTGTAGGGGAGAGCAAACCGAACTGGGATGTCTTCTGCCTTCTTGCCAGGGCAATGGGATTTGATGAACCCTTTTTCCATCAAACTGCCGATGACCTCATCGACCATCTGCTTTCCCTTCCCGCTCCGATGAGAAACGGTATTGACCTGAAAGCCTTTTCTACAGGGAAGGCGGTCGAAATTCCTCTTCCATCAGATGCACGAATCAGGTTCAGGACCCCTTCCGGAAAAGTTGAACTCCTCAACCCAAAACAGTCTCATCCCCTTCCTCTCTACATTCCTCCTTATGGCGGCGATGAGCCCTTCTATTTGATGGCAGCCCCGAGCTTCTATGCCTTAAACTCCTCCTTTCGCGAGCGGGCCGACCTTCTAAAAAAAGAGAGGGGCATGCTCCTTAAGATGAACCCCGCTGATGCAGAGGGAAAAGGGTTCAAGGAGGGTGATCCTGTGATCGCTTTCAATTGGTTAGGTGAGGTTTCTTTTGTCCTAAGCGTTACCCCCGATGTTCCGCAGGGGGTTGTGGTGGCAGAAGGGGTTTGGTGGCTGGAACACTCTCCGGGTCCCCGTTCTGTCAATGCCCTGACCTCCCAGCGCTTGACAGACCAGGCCCATGGAAGCACCTTCTACGACAATACCGTGGACGTGAGGCCCGATCAAAGAGAGCTCTGAAAAACTACCTGACGCTCTCTCGTTTCATAAGCTGCCGTTCTCCTTCGACAAGCCCCCAAGCCCTGACACCTATACAGCTCCTGGGGAGCTGATAAAATTTCTTTCAATGATTACGTTTTTTAGCGCCGAAGTTTATTAGGAATTGTTCCAGATCTTCGTAAGGCTGGAATCCAACGGCCACACGGTGATCGACCAAAAAGGTTGGGACTCCTGTGATTCCAAGGGCACGTGAACGAGACCAGTCGGAATCCACTGCCTCCTTAAAGGTTCTCAATCCAAGAACAGATTTTGCCTCCTTGCCTGAAAGGCCTATCGATTTTGCCAGATCGACTATTTCGTTAACTTTGCCTATATTCTTACCATCGACAAAATAGGCTCGAAAGACAGTCTCGTGAAATTCGTCTCCCCTTCCCTTCGATTCTGCCCACTTTGCCAATTCCTGAGCAAGTCGGCTATTGTAGGTCTTTTTTCGCTCACCGATAGGCAAACCTAATTCATCCGCCACTTGCTTCAACCGGGCCATGATCTTCTTAATGTCTTTGGGCTGTCCAGCGAAGAGTTCTTCAAGAGTGAGCCCCTCTTCCGGCGTCTCGGGATGAAGAGGAAAAGCCGCCCAACGAACTTCGATGTCATAATTCTTTCGCAATTGCTCAATACGCACGGTACTGAAATAGCACCAGGGTCAAACATAATCGGAGAAGATCTCCAGAATCACCGGCTCATTCATATGTTTCTCCTTTTCGGCCTCACTCGACAGGACCAACTTTTTTAGGGAGGATACCTAAACTCTTCTCATTTCCGGCCTCGAACCTGAGCGACGGCAGCATCTACATCCATTCTCTTTAATCCTGACCTGCGTGCTTGTTGCCTGGCCTGCGCAATCAAATTGTCAAACTTTTTCATAGAGGGTGCAGCGATGGCTTTAAAAATCACCACATCCCGATCGCCCACGACGACGAACTGAGTCCCCGATTGGAGGCCTAACCGATCTCGGATTTCTTCCGGGATAACGACTTGCCCCTTCGAAGACATTCGGGTTGTTGTCAATGTTGACATAAAACACCTCCTTTCTTACTGGTAAAATTATAGAAGATTTCCCTTAAATGATCAAGCAGATGTTCGGGTTTATGGTTGACAGACTACTCCCGTTTTTGTATATTGACCCCGTGCTAAAGGAAAGTCCTGTCATTCCTTGACCTGCGTTTGAAGGAGCAGAAAGGGCTCCCCTTCCTGGGCGTCTTTCCCGTCGCCACGCAAGAGCGGAAGCCTTGTAAGCGGTTGCGGTTGTTAAGTCGTTCACTGAAAGTGCCTGCAATGAACCGCTGCTTCCTATCATCTTTTACCGGGAGAAAAACATCCATGGAACCCTCAGATCGCGTTGCCGCAGAGGTGAAACAACGGTCTGTTCCCGCCTACTGGATCATTGGGCTTTTTGTTTTCGCGAACACCATGATCTGCTATTTTGACCGGGTCAACTTTTCCGTCGCGGCCCCGACGATCATGAAACTCTTCCACTGGGACATGGGCATCCTGGGGCTGGCCATGTCCATGTTCGGGGTCGGGTATATCCTCACGCAGATTCCCGCAGGACTTCTTGGCGACCGGTTCGGCGGACGGAAAGTTCTCGCAGTCGGGAGCGTGGGATGGTCTTTCTTTACGCTATTGACGCCGTTTGCCTCCACTCCGCTCCTCATGTATCTGGTCAGGGGATTGTTGGGCCTGGCTGAAGGCCTAAATTTCCCGGGGGCTACCAGTGTGCTCTCAAGGTGGGTGCCGCGAAAAGCAAGGGCTCGAATTCAGGGGCTGAATCTTTCGGGCGTTGCCGCCGGACCGTTGATTGCTACGCCGCTGACCCTATGGATCATGACCGTGTTCGGCTGGAAGGCCATGTTCTATTTCTATGGCATTTTGGGCTTCCTGTGGGCCGGCGCCTGGCTGTTCTATAGCACTGAAAATCCCTCCGAGCACAAGGGCATGAGCAGAGAAAACCTCAGAGAGATTGAAGCAGGTCTGGCGGCGGAGGCAACTGTATCCGTTGGTGATGCCCCGATTCGCTCGAAAGCTGTCTGGGGGCTTGCCACCGCCTATTTTTGTTTCACCTATACCTGGTGGTTGTTCCTGAATTGGCTGCCGACCTATCTTGTCCAGGCGCGCGGTTACACCACCATCAAAATGGGGTTCTTTGCATCCCTGCCCTGGCTGGCGGCATTGATCAGCACGAATGGAGGGGGTTGGCTATCGGATGCACTTGTGAAGAGGGGTTTTTCAACCGGCAGTGCAAGGCGAACCATGATCTATGCCGGGGCGCCGGCAATGGCTGCGTGTTTGTGGTTTGTGACCCAGGCGGGGAATGCCGAGGTGGCCGTGGGGCTCATCACCGTAACCATCTCCCTGGCAGGCATGAACTTCCCGGCCTTCTGGAGTCTGCCCATGGACATGAACGTGCGAAAGGCAGGGTTCATCACTGGGATGATGAATACGGGAAGCGCGCTTGCCTCCATCGTGGCGCCGGGCGTAACCGGCTATGTGGCCATGTGGTTTGGCTGGACGGCCGCCCTCGGGCTCGGGTCGGTCCTTGCCTTGCTCTCTGCAATAGTCATGTACCTCACGGCGCCGAAACCCACATCAAAACAGCACAGGATGTGAAAATACTTGTTGTCACTCAAGAATTCAAGGTATTTAAGGAATCTTTCTCTTCGATGAAAACCTTCTGTCCCTGGTTGCCACGGGTAATAACCTGGTAGAACCCACCCTCAAACTCTATCCGGAGTTTCCTGGCCATGGTGGCAAATTACAAATATTCATTTTAAATGTCAATATTTAAGTCCGCAAACGTTAACCGTAGAGGCGTAATTCAAATGTGACTGTACCGCCGAACGCGAGAATTCAGGCACGCGGGCCGGAGGCCTGCCACGGTTGGAATGAAGGGTTAGTCACAATGTTCACTAAAGATGATTTCCTCTTTCTTGGCCCGAGGCATCGCTTTTATCTGCGCTTCTCGAACAAGAGCTTCGGAACGCGTCAAGCCTTCTCGTTGATATAACAGCTTGACGGGCAGGCGAGTTCGGGTGTAGGTTGCCCCCCGACCCTCACTATGTTGCTTGACCCGAGCCCGCACATCTTTTGCTATCCCCGTGTAGAGCGACCCATCCCCGCAGCGGAGGATGTAGACTGTCCAATCCTTTCGTCCCTTTCTCTTCATCCCTTGGATCATTCTTAGGTATTTAGTCTCCACGTTCTTTCTCTCTATATTGGGCTGCTGAAAAAGTCAATTTTCATAGGTTGCTCAAAAATGCCCGGATGTAAGGCTCCCGAAATCCTGAGGAGTGAGGCGTACTTGAAGGTACGCCGCAACGACGAAGGATGAGGGGAACGCAGCAGATGGGCATTTTTCAGCAACCTGATAGAGCTTTATTACAGACGATTATGGGGATTGGAAGTTATCAATCATCAATTATGGTATGTAACATACACCTTTCCTTGAATCTTTGGAAGTGTAAAGTTCAGGGAGAACTCATTTATTTTATCTGCCAAAATATTTTAGGAAGGTGGAGAGGGAAAGAAAGGCGGAACAAAAAAGGGGGAGGAAAAGGCAATTAAAAGTGACAGTGCTAACTTTTTTATGGATGACACCTTAAAATAAATTTCATGACAAATGAAGATGTGACCCCGGAATCCCTTCCTTCTGGATATTGTCAATCAGCTTATTAAAATAATTTGGCACTTTGGTTTCAAAAGTCATCTGCTCGCCGCTGGTGGGGTGTTTGAAGGAAATCGATTTGGAATGAAGCGCTAAACGCCTGTACCCATCCTTGGTTTTACCATATTTACGATCGCCTACGATCGGATGTCCCTTATCAGCCATATGTACACGTATCTGATTCTTCCTGCCAGTCAAAAGATTAATCTCCAGCAGACTAAACTGCTTGGTCTCTTTAAGCACCTTATAAGCAGTATGTGCCAGCTTGCCTTTTGTGACATCAGTTGTGGAATAGACGACATAAGCCTTGTTCTCAGACAGGTATGAGGTAATCATTCCCTCTTTTTGTGCCAACTGACCATAAACCACTGCAACATATTTCTTTTCCGTGCCTTTCCACTGAGCCTGCAAATGTAACTTAACTTCTTCGCTTTTTGCGAATATCAGTACGCCGGATGTCCACTGGTCCAGCCTATGAACAATGAAAATTCGGTTTCGCGACTTTAGACAGCCTTTGCGTACATAATCGGTTAGAATGTAGTAAGCCGTCTTGAATTTATTAGTCTCCGTACCCACTGTCAATAGCCCCGCAGGCTTATCTACCACCAAGATATCTCTATCTTCGTAGAGTATTTCTAACCCTCTTGGTAGATGTTTGCTGGTCGAATGTTTTTTCTTAAGCATACTGAGTACTCTTCTATCTTGTGCAAGTTTACTTGTGCAGTTTATAGCCTATTGCCACATTGCTATCGAGTCACAAAGCATGAGGAGTAATAAAGTGGACGGTTCTATTTATTTAGATTCTTTTGTAATATTGCAAGACCCAAGTAGCTTTCTGCTTTTTCTTCGATTCATCAACCTTGTAAAGTGTATAATTTAGCTTTGACCCCAAGTCTTGGACCCCAAGTCTTGTGAGTCTTGTGCGCCTGCCAAAGATCTTGTTCGGCGGGCAGGCTGAGCCAGTCGAAGGGCAAATGGTTGGTTTGGGCAACAGCCCGTGAAGATGTGGCCCCATTTCCCGGTTAACTTACGCCACACTTTAATGTGATCTTATCAGGATTGGACTCCCAGGGCCAAAGAGCCGCGTATATCACTTCATTACCATCTTGCCTGTAGTAAAAAGATTGCTCCTTTCTCAACCCCCCTAACCCATCAACCCTTTTCTGAATTTCTTCAGGCAGATTTGCTTCTTTGCCGGATTCCTTGGCCGCCGGGCCTAAATGTTTTTTTAATAAAGAATGAAGCAATTCAAGGTCCTTCTTGTTAATAACCGCCTCCAGATATTCGGACCCTTGTGAGTACGGTCTAATCTCCATGCTAAGAGATTCCTTTATCTCTTCAATCAGGTTCATCGCTCTCGTCCTTTTAAGAAATTGGGATTCGTTCCTAAGGGTTAAATTTTTATTTTAAGAAGTTTTGCTTCAATAGATCAAAACGTTTTTGTGCATAGCTGAAAAATTCCTTGTAGGCATCACAAAGATAATTTTTCCCATCAGATAAGCGATAATGCTGACATCCGGAATGACATATAAAATTCCACTTACAGCTATGGCATCCGGAGGATTGCTGAATTTTACGGCTGTTGAATGTCTGCATCTTCCGGTTTTTAATAATTTCATGAATCGGCGTTTCAAGCAGGTTTCCCGCCATCCATTGGTCTTCCACAAAAAAATCACAGGGATATACATCCCCGTTATATTCGATCACAACGTAACTGCCGCACTGATTTTGGAATGCACATATCTCGGGATCCATCCCCATAGAGACGGCCAGAATATTCTCGAAAAGCCTTATTGAGGCAAGGGGTTTCCCTTTGTTATACCAGACATCAAAAAGGGAACAGAGAAAATCCCTGTAATTCTCAACACTGACAGAGTAGCCTTTCATTTCCTGCGTATCTCTGTCAATCTCCACACAGGGGATGAACTGCAAAAAATAGAGTCCATTTTTTATGAAAAAATGATAGAGCTCCGCCGGTCTCTTAACCGTCACATCATTGAGGACGGTGAGAATACTGAATTCCACCTGATGATCCCTGAGGGTCTGGATTCCTTTCATCGCCTGGTGAAAGCTGTTATGACCGTTTAGCGAATGGCGGTAGGTGTTGTGATATTCTTCAGTACCATCCAGGCTCAAACCGATGAAGAAGTTATAACGTCTGAAGAACCTGGCCCATTCGTCGTTGAGTAACGCGCCGTTGGTCTGCAAGTTGTTGCTGACGAGCTGTGCCGACAAACCATATCGTTGCTGATAGTCCACTACCCTTTTAAAAAAATCGAGGCCGGCCAGAAGGGGCTCCCCACCCTGCCAACCAAATGAGGCGCTTCTTCCGGCTGATTTCATATATCCGGATATCATGGTTCGGAGGGTCGTATCGTCCATGACAGGATGCTCTTCGGAACGATACGGATCGCCGGGTCGTATATAAAAGCAATATTGACATCGCATATTGCAATCTGCGGATACAGGTTTTATCAAAAGGCTCAGCTCGCCCGCCATGGAGAAAATAATCCTTTCAAAACTTATTAGCCCATTCTTCCATTATTCCACGATTCCATTATTCCACTTTGATACTCTTCTTATGATGTCTTCAGGTATTTTGCGAACCAGTTCAGAACCCGTTTCCATGAGTCCTTTGCAGCCTCCGCATGGTAATTCGGCCCCTCCCTGTGAAAGGCGTGTTTCGCATCCGGGTATATCTTGAAATCAAATATCTTATTGTTTTTCGTCAATTCTTCTTCGAGTTTCTTGACGTCGGCAACTGGAATAGCCGCATCCGCTTCTGCGAAATTTCCAAGAAGCGGGACAGTGATCTCCGGCGCAAAATCGATCGGCGATTTTGGCTGTAAAGGGGTGATCCTGTTTATGGTGCGACCATAAAAGACCACCGCCGCCTTTAACTCTTTCCTGTGTGCCGCAAAAAGGAGAGAATACCTTCCCCCCATGCAAAACCCCATACAGCCAATGGAGTTTGTGAATACGACGGGCTGCCTTTTAAGATATTCGACTCCGGCATCCAGATCAGCCATTGCCTCGGCATCCGATAATTTACCCAGAGCATTAAGCGCCTCATCTGAACCGCCGGGATAATCCGGCCCGAGGCTGCGGGATACAAGATTAACGGCAAGGCCCACATATCCTTCTTTTGCAAGGCTTTTGGTAACGTCTTTAATATAATCCGTGACACCTCTGTTCTCATGGATCACAATAACCCCCGGATAAGGCCCTTTCCCCGAAGGCCTGGAAAGATAACCTCCCAGCGCCCCCCCTTGCCCTCAAACCGAACATTCTCAGATAGGACATCTGATTTTTCCTGTGAATGGGCGACTCCGGTTATTTTTGTAAAAACACCTGTCATGGTTAACCATCCCAAAACTTTCAGAAACATCCGCCTTGAAAGACTCTCCTTTTGATGGTGGTTCTGCTGACTGACATCCATAGGATTGCCTCCTTTCAGAATTAAATTCACGCTTTTCAAGTTATACATAGATTCATATGATTGTCAACCGGACCATTTTTTGCGGGCCTGCGACATAAAAGTGGGGTTTGAGTCTTGACATTTATTGGGGGGCGTGATATTGTAGATATATATCTACAATAAGGAGGCCCCCGATGGATACTGTCAAGCAACTGGAAGCCCGGCGTAATAGAATCCTTGAAGAAATGCGTTCCATTCGATCCATGAGGCGCGGGACCATCAATGAACAATATTTCAAAACCCGCCTCAAAGGAAGAAAAGGGATGGTGCACCAAGGCCCTTATTATATTTTGTCCAGGCGGGAAGAGGAGAGGACGGTCAGCAGGCGTCTTCGATCGGCGGCCGAACTGCAACAGGCGCAAAAGGATGTAGCCGAATACAAGAGATTTCTTGGGCTTTGTCAGGAATTCGAACAATTGACGGCACGTCTTGGAGCATTGGAGAGAGGCGGACAGGGTTTGGAGCAGGAAAAAAAACGGTTCAGATCATCATCGAGCAAGACGGAGAGATAAGACGGATTCTCGATAAGGTGGCAGAGTCCAAGCATGCAGACTTGGAGGCATGGGAGACAGCGTTGCGGGCTGCGGTTCTGTCTGCGGGGGCCAAAGTTCTTGAGCAGCTGCTCCAGGGGATTGGCTCGGGTCGAGAGCCCCGAGCCATTATTTGCAAGTGTGGTGCACGGATGGAGAGTCAAGGATTGAAGCATAAGGAGGTGTTGACAATCCTTGGCCCTGTCACCTACTGGCGTTCGATGTTTCAATGTCCCGCTTGCCAAAGCACGCGGTATCCTGGTGACGAGGAGTTCGACATTATGGAGACGACCCGTTCACCGGGGCTACGCCGAATGATGGCTCGAGCTGGAAGCCGCTCCACATTCAAAGAGGGACGTGATGATCTTAAGATTTACGCAGGGATAGAAGTGAGCGCCAAGGATATTGAGCGAGTGGCCGAAGGCATCGGCCAACAGATGGACGCCTGGGTGTCTCAAGAGCGAAAGGAGATCTTACAAGATCATGGGCTGTTACGGCCTGAAAAAACCATTCCCATCCTCTATATCAGCTATGACGGGACTGGAGTGCCGATGACCCAAGAAGAACTCACGGGCCGTAAAGGTAAACAGGTCGATGGTTCAGCAAAAACTCGTGAAGCGAAACTGGGATGTGTCTTTACCCAGACGACGACAGATGGCAGGGGATTTCCTGTGCGTGATCCCGATTCGACCAGCTTCGTCGGGGCGATTGAGTCTGCAGAGGACTTTGGTTGGCGGATTTATGGAGAAGCGGCGCGTCGGGGTTTATCCAAAGCCGAACGGGTGGTCGTTTTGGCAGATAGTGCGCAGTGGATCAAGAACCTGGCACAGATGCACTTCCCAGAAGCGACGATCATTATCGATCTCTACCATGCTCGGCAACATGTCTCTGAGTTATGCAAAACTCTCTTTGTCAGAAATGAGAAAAAGATTAGACAACAGCGCATTCGCTGGTGGACGGACTTAGATGACGGAAAAGTAGAGAAAATCATTCGCCAAACACAACAGCTCCTGCCTCAAGATGCTGAAGCCAAGAAGAAAGCGGAAACAGAAATACATTATTTGGAGAAGAATACAGAATATATGCGCTACGCGGAGTTCCGTGCCCAAGGCTTATTTGTCGGTTCCGGCGTGGTCGAGGCTGGATGCAAGACCCTTATTGGTCAGCGCCTAAAACAGTCTGGAATGGAATGGTCGGTCAGGGGAGCCAACGCCATTATTTCCCTGCGATGCATCCTCACGTCCGGCCGCTTCGAAGACTACTGGGAGTCACGGGCGCTATAATTTACCCCACTTTTATGTCGCAGACCCATTTTTTGCGGGTCTGCGACAAAAATATGGGCAGATTTGACAATTCTTTTTATTTGGCCTATAATCTGAATGCTTGTTAAGCATACA
>JASEHH010000126.1 GCA_030017685.1 Thermodesulfobacteriota bacterium
TCAATGATAGGGTTTCATAGAATTATGTCGAACCCTGCTGCTTATTTCTTATGATATCCAGAAATATCAAGATCTGTTTTTCGACCTGTTGGGGGGAGTAGCTGCGGGAATCGGTGTGGTCGGCTTCGATGATGAGTCCCGGTTTTCCGGTCAGCCGGGTTACCTCTCGCCTCATATCGTATTGTCCAAGAGAATAGGGTTTACAACTCCGGTTCGAATGCATGATGAATCCGTGGGCCCCAAACTTTTCAATCAGTGTGGCTATTTTTTGCATTTTGTAGCCAAGGCCGCGATTGAGATGGATGGTCGCATAAGCCCGGGCCAACCCGTCCAGCGAATAGGTCAGGTCAGGTTCTTCCATCGCCCAGGCCGAGGTATAGGTATCCGCTACAAGAACCGCTCCATTGGAGGAAAGCAATTTGGAGAGGTTCCGGATATCATACCAGATGGGGATGTTGTCCCAGACCAGCCGTATCTCCTCACGGGCAAATGCCCCCAACCCCTTCTTGACCCTTTCTTCCAATTCCCTTTTGAGCTTTTGGTAATATCGGACCGCCCACCGGGTTCCCCGGAGCGTGACGATAGGGGCCATGTGGATAAAGGCATCGAAGGCAGCAAAAGGGGCCGGCTGATTCCGTGAAAGATCAAGGATTTCCCTCCAGAGGGAAATGGCCTCAAAGGAGCGGGAGGCCACTTTTTTAAAACGCTTTTCCAGGAAGGGTCGTTTCATCTGATCTTCGAGAAACGCGATATATTCGCCCATCTGTTTCTCAACATATCGGAGGTTGTGTTGGTGAAGCTCATCGTGGAAAAAAGGAGTGTCAAGGAAGAAGAGCGGCACCCTGAGGGCACGGGCCTGAATTTCATACCATTTGATGACAGTGCCGCAGATATTGTTTCCGCACACAAGAAAATCAGGCTTCGGAAGTCGGCCGATGGGCCCCTTTCCGGTAAAGAAGGATCCAATATCCGTGAGGGCATAAGAGCAGAGGTCATGGGAATATCCTTTTTGCTCAGCCGCTTCACAGAGAGAAGGTGACATCCTCGAGGCACCGCACATGGCCCCGTAATTTTCCGGATAGAAGGGGAGAACCCCCATAGCATAGAGGGGTTCAACAGGGCCGCCACTGGTGATCCATGCGACCTTCTTCCCGAACCAGGCGGGATGCTTCACCATGAAATAATAGGCCGTCATCAAACGACGGTATGCGGAAGTGGAGTCAATCTTGCGATAGGGATTGTTTTGAAGTTCTTTCTCTACCATGTGCTTCTTCCAATATCATTGCGGAATGCGGATTGCGCCTGCCTGCCGGCAGGCAGGGATTGCGGAATAAAGAAATTATCTTTTTAGTTTAAATTCCGAGTTCCGCATTCCGAATTCCGAAATTTAAATGGGGCTCAGCATTCCCACAAAAGCCTGTATCCGTATTTTCAGTTGCCCCTGCGAGGTTGCGGGGTCATCCACTTCCAGAAGCAGTGAAGGAATGGACTTCGTCTCGAGGGCCGTTTTCAGATCGGGATAGTCAAAATAGTGAGACTCACAATATTTATAAAAGAGGAAGATGACGCCTGTTGCCCCAGCCTCCTCGACTTCCCGGATGAGGGTTTCAATATGATCATTCGACCCTCCATGCTTCGTCGGGCACAAGAAGGATGAGAGGTATCGTTGCGTAAGGGCTTCGATCGGATCGATATCCTCCCGTGTCATGAGTCGAAGAAATCGTGCTCCGCTGCAGAGATCATCGGAGACGACCGTGCCCCCGGCCTCTTCGATGAGAGAAAAATAGGGGGCAGAGTGAACCATATTTCCTGCAAGGTAAAGGGGAACGAGATGGCCTTCCTTTTTTTTCTGATGGGACAGTAATTCGAGGAGTTCACTCAAAAGGAATTGGTACTGGTTTCGATCCATCAGATACTGCGCTCGAATGATGTTAGCAAAGTCGGCCCCTGTTAACTCCTCAGGTAATGTTCGCCTGAATTGATAAATCTCCCGAATATTTTTTCTGATCCGGTTGAAAAGCTGAATGGCGGTTGTCAGATTTTGTGGTGTCACCTCTCCAATATTCTTTTCGATGAATCCTTTGAACCGTTCAATTTCGGCTTTCCAATAGGGGCGGGATGTTTCGGAATTTACATTTGTAGGCATCATCAAGTTGAATTGAAAGGGGAGACGTTTTTGAAAAGCCCAAATGTCCGAAAGCCCCTGCATGGTGTCGCAGGTGTGACTGAAGATGATTCCTTTTAAAAAATCGAGTTCCCCTCTGAGAAAAATCTCGAGAGAAGATTTGACCAGATGGCAACAGTTGGGTGGGAGATGGGCCTGGACATGGGACATCCTGGCCGGTGGCCCCATGAGGCGGAAGGGGAGGGCTCCGGCAGCATGAATGAGTTCTTCCGGAACATAGGGACAGAAGAAACCGATCGGAATGCGATCGCCAAGAAGATGAGACCCGATGTCCTTATATTCGAGAGAAGCGACTCTCTCCAATTCCCTTATAAGAGAGGATTTTTTTTCCATGACCCGTGCACATATTAAACCAAAGGGCGATCGTTTTCAATACCGAATTGAAAAAGGAGGTGGAATCTGTTATGAACACCTAACCTAAAAAATTCGGAGGAGAGGATGCAGATTCCGTTTCAAAAATCCCTTTCGATATTTACCCTCATCGTGATCTTTTTTTCCTTCACCTTTGCTGATGAAGCCTTAAGCAAAACGATAAAAAAATCACCTCAAACAAAACCAACTCAGGCCACGCCTTCCAAGAAAAAGGTTGAACCCGCAAAGGAGGTTCCCTCTCAGCAGGCCACTCAGGGTGGCCTACAGTGCGATGCTCAGTCCGCAGTTCTGATGGATGGGTTGACGGGCGAAATTCTTTATGAACAGAGCCCTGACCTGAGAATCCCGCCTGCCAGTTTTGTCAAGGTCCTCACCCTCTATCTGATCTTTGATGCCATCCGTGGCGGGCAATTGAAGATGGAGGATATGGTGACTGTGAGCGAGAAGGCCTGGAAAACCCAGGGCTCCAAGATGTTCATTAAGGTGGGAGAGCGGGTGAAGGTGGAAGATCTGGTAAAGGGGATCGCCATTGCCTCCGGAAATGATGCCTGTATTGCTCTAGCGGAGCACCTGGCAGGCTCTGAAGAGGTCTTCGCCTCTAAAATGAATGAGAGGGCGAAAGGCCTGGGAATGAAGAACTCACAATTCAAGAACTCGCACGGCATGCCTTCCGAGGATCAGTATACGACCGCTATGGATATGGCGCTCCTTGCAAAACGATATATTGAAGACCACCCGGAGACACTGGCTATCCATTCGACCACTGAATTCGAATACAACGGAATTAAGCAGGGGAATCGGAATACCCTTTTGCAGAAGAATATCGGCGTAGATGGTTTGAAGACGGGTCACATCGAGGAATCCGGGTATCATCTCGTAGCAACGGCAAAGAGAGACGGCCAGAGGATGATTGCTGTGGTCATGGGATGTGACAAGATGAAGAAAAGGGCGCCCGAGACACAGAAATTACTGGAATATGGTTTCAAGAACTTTTCCACGGTGGAGGCGGTCAAGAAAGGCGCCTCCTTCGGCCCCCTCAAAGTGAAAAGAGGAAAAATGGATCAGGTGAGCCTCACCGCTTCCGAAGACGGTCGGGTGACCGTGCCAAAGGGGAAAGAAAACCTGGTATCCGCCATCCCCCAATTGCCAGCCTTTGTGTCCGCTCCCATCCAGAAAGGGCAGGTTTTAGCGAAGGTTCTCATCCAGAAAGAAGGTAAGACGATTAAGGAAGTTAACCTCTTTGCTCAGTCCGATGTGCAGAAGAGCTTGATTCCTCCCTGGCCCGTCCTCGTTGGGGGCCTTTTAGGACTTGTCCTTCTCTGCGTCATCGGGCTCTGGTTTTTTCGACGGCCTCCGCGGAGGAAGCTCTAAAGGATGGCAAGATGCCTTCAAAGCAGATTATCCAAAACGAAGCCGATATCGAGGAGTCTCTGAACCGAATATGCGACCGGTTGCTTCAGAGGCATCCCCTGTTGAAGGAGATGGTCCTGGTCGGAATCCGATCAGGAGGAGTCTATTTAGCGCAACGCCTGAAAGAGAAAATCTTTCAAAAGACCGGAGTTGACCTTCCTGCCGGAATCATTGACATCACCCTCTATCGCGATGACTGGACGAGATTGACCCAGACCCCCGAGGTGAAGAAGGCCGATATTCATTTTTCGATTGAAGACAAGAATGTTCTTTTGGTTGATGATGTCCTTTTCACAGGGAGAACCATCCGGGCTGCCATCGATGCTCTATTAGACCTGGGCAGACCTCGTAGGGTGGAATTAGCCATACTCATTGATAGGGGTCACAGGGAGTTGCCCATCCACGCTGACTATGTTGGAAAGGTTCTTGAAACCTCCAGACAGGATTCGATCAATGTGGAACTGAAGGAGATGACCGGCGTGGATCAAGTGGTCATCGAGCACGGGAAGTATCCGAACACTTAGTTCGGAGTAGTTTTAAAAGATACTTGATACTGGTTTCTGGATATTGGTTGTCAAGTATCCAGAATCAAGAATCCAGGATCCAGGATCAGAAATTAAGTATTTAAGATATTCCGCAATCTGCAATCTGCAATCCGCATTTGATCATTCTTTAATCGAACCATCTTCCTCTAACATCCCACCGGAACCCAGCGCTTCCCTGACCATGGAGCAGATTCTCGCAAAGGCTTTTGTCTCTGACATGGACCGTTCGCGAGGCCGATCGAGAGGGATAGAGACCATTCTGGCGATGCGACCTGGCCGGTGGGATAGAACGACCACGCGATCCGACATGAAACAGGCCTCGGAGATCGAATGGGTCACCATCAGGATGGTCTTTTTTGTCTTGGACCAGATGTCGAGCAAGAGCATCTGCATCGATTTTCGGGTCAGATCATCAAGGGCGCCGAAGGGTTCGTCCATCAGGAGAAGAGGGGGATCGAGAGCAAGGGCTCTCACAATGGCCACCCTCTGCTGCATGCCTCCCGACAATTCTCTTGGATAGTAGGGCCAGAATTTTTTGTCGAGGCCCACCATCTCCAGGAGCATCTCAATCCGTCGGACCTGTTGCTCGCCGGGGAGTCTGCTCTTCGCAATTCGAAAAGGAAGAAGGCAGTTCTCAAAGATGCGATACCATGGGAAGAGAGTCGATTCCTGAAAGACAATCCCGTAGCCACGGGTCCTTCTTAACTCTTCGGGAGTTTTCCCCTCGATCGAGATTTCCCCATCCGTAGGGCCGCCTTCATCACCGATATCTCCGAGGAGTTCAAGAAGTGTGCTCTTGCCTGATCCCGATGGCCCGATGAGGGTGATGAACTCGCCCCGGAGGACCTCCAGGGAGACTCCGCCCAGGGCTTCCACATCCCGGTCCTTAAAATATTTCTTCACATTGACTAGACGGATAGCAATCGGAGGAGTCGGTTCTTGATGCATTAGTTTTTTTCTTCCGGACCTTTGTAGCGCCCTCATTTACCTGCCTGCACGAAGCGTTTCGGCGAAGGCAGGTTGGGGGCGACGTAGGATGTCGTTCCGATAATGTCCGGAACGCTACTTCCATATTTCTTTAAAATATTCCGCAAGGGCAGGGTTGAAATCATGAACCATCTTCTTCATTTCTTTCGCCCGAACATCCACGGTCCATGAATCCCAGTTTTCCTTTTTCGGATCCATCCCCAGGGCCTGCATCTCACAGAGGGTATGGAGGGAGTATTGAATGGGGTCGTCCAGGCTTTCACCGATGTCCCCGACACAACACATCCGCTTCCCCTGGTAACGATGAAAGGCCTTCTCATAAAATGATTTGGTTGTAAGGGAACCCGGATTGGTGACGGGAAGATCGGTAAGAGGAAGGCTAGGGAGGTTTCCCTCCCCGGAAACCTCAAAGATACACTGGGAGAAAACAGGGATCAATTCGGCCCCTTTTTTCAGACATTCCTGATAGATTCGCTGAATGCCTTCGAGGCTTCCGCAGGCCGTAAAGATATAGACCTGTTTGGGGAGATGATGAGAGAATGCATTCCTCAGAAAAAAGGCGATGGTTGACCCTGAGGCAATGGCCGTATCCGGTATCAGCCAGGTCTCTCCCTGATACGCTCCAACGAAATTCTGTGCCTTAATCTCCCAATCGTTCCCTTCCTGATTAAGGACCCTCTGGAGCTTGATAAAGCCGGTGGGAAGGAGGATTCGGTCATAGGGAGGAGCGCTTCCGAAGGCCTGTTGGAGGTCGAAGGGATAAGCTCCCCTAAGAATGAGATATTGAGCGCAGGCTTTCCTGTTGAGTTGTTCGAAGAAGAGTTCAATGAAGGAGGTGGCGATATAGCGGATCATATTGAATTTTGGTCTACCGCTGATTCCTCTTCCCAGAAGAAACGATTCGCCCATTTTACTCTCCACCACATAGATCAGGGGAGGAAGGCCAGGATCGTTTCGGAAGTTCTTAACCTCCCATGCCCGGGCCTGGCCGATGGGCGTGATGCTGAAAGGTTTTCCTATGTCTTCAAGAAACACCCGTTTGGGCATCAATACCTCCACGCATTTAAATCCCCAAATAAAGCAGTTAAACCCTAAACTCCAAACCCTAAACTCTAAACAAACTCAAATGTTCAAACCACAAAACTCAAAACCGTTTAATCTTTTGAGTTTTGGATTTGTTTAGGATTTAGAGTTTAGTGTTTAGAGTTTAAACCACTTCGGATTTCGTGCTTCGAGATTACAATTTATTTTGGTATCACGCCGCTTTGGAACTTTTCCGAATAGAATTTCTTCACATCGGGCATCTTCTCCAGGAGCCCGGCCTTGAACATATCCTTTGCGACATTCTCCCATTTCTTGGGGTTGATATAACCCATGCCATTTTTCTTTGTATCCGCATTGATCATCAGAGCCTTCATCGGAGCAACGGCATCCATCTCATGGGCGAAGTCGAGCCCCTCGTTGGTCTTCTTCAAAATATCAAAAGTCTCTTTGGGATTTTCAAGGGCCCACTGAAATCCTTTATACCTTCCCGAAACCACGGCCTGGACGACATCCGGATGTTTCTTAAGGATCTCCTCTGTGGTGAAGAGGACATTGTCCATCCAGTCGATTCCCAGATCCTTATAGTCGGTGGTGTAAAAGGTCTTCCCCATCTTTTTCGTTTCACGCTGAGCAGTGATCAGTTCATTGTAAGTCATGGCAGAAGCCAGCGGCCAGGTTCCCACAAGCCAGGGTTTAATATCTCCGCCCTGGTTCTGGATGGTAAACTGCTTCTCCCAACCCTTTCCCACAGCGCACTTTACCTTAGCATCATATCCGATCCAGATGCCGAGGTCCCCTTTGATGTCCTTTGCCGATTTGATAGGGTTCCAGCTGATGATCCTCATGGCACTGGTCTGAAAATCGACGCTCACGGCCACCAAATCAATCCCTTCCTTCTCGCGTGCACGGATGATATTTTCGGGGTAGTCATTTCCGAAGGCAATATGGCCGGCCCTGACTGCGGCAACCACCTTCTGAATCGGGGAGATACCGGGTCCGCCCTGGACCTCCTTCACCTTCACCTTTCCATAGAACCCCTTGTCCGCTGCGACCCAGCCGCCTGCGGACTCCATATGGATGAACCATGCCTCATGAACGATCACTTCCTGCGCCATCGCCATCAACGGCAAAAGAACAACGAGAACCACCAGACCCAACCATACTTTTTTCATCTTATTTCTTCCTCCTTTTTTTGAAATCGCAGAGAGCATAGCGCAAAGCGCATAGCGTAATATCAAAAAGTTATTATTTTACTCCGAACTCCCTGGCCTCGCTCCGCTCTGCGGGGCGGGCCGAA
>JASEHH010000127.1 GCA_030017685.1 Thermodesulfobacteriota bacterium
AATAGAAAGAGATGGCCTAAACGTAAAATAAACTGTACCTTTAAAATCTCTGCTTTTGCGGGAATGACGGCTTCGGAACTAATGTAAAGAAGCGTTGGACGCACTACACTACGAGCTCCGAACTTAGAACTGACTATGTCGATCGAAGAGATCATCCAATCCTGGAAACGTTCAAAAAATATTTCACCTTGTCTCACCGACCTGCGCATTTTTAAGAAAAGGGAGGGGCAATATCAACCTTTTCCGGACTTTCTCCATCCCCTTCTGCAAGAGGCGTTGAGGTCGGAAGGAATCGAATCTCTCTATTCTCACCAGGCTGAAGCCATTCAACATGTCCAGGAGGGACAGGATGTGGTGGTGGTAACTCCAACCGCATCCGGAAAGACCCTCTGCTACAACCTTCCGGTTTTGAACAGAAGACTTTCCGATCCTTCATCCAAGGCATTCTATCTTTTTCCCACCAAAGCCCTCTCTCAGGACCAGATGTTCGAACTCCAGAACCTGACGAAGAAACTTGAGAAACCGATCCGGACCTTCACCTACGATGGTGATACTCCCCAGGACGCCCGGCAGGCGATCCGGACACAGGGAGATGTGGTCATTACCAATCCGGACATGCTCCATACGGGAATCCTCCCCCATCATACGAAATGGGTGACCTTCTTCCAGAGCTTGAGGTTTGTGGTGATCGACGAACTCCATACCTACCGGGGAGTCTTCGGATCGCATATGACCAATGTGCTGAGGCGGCTGAGTCGGATCTGCGATTTTTATGGATCGAAGCCCCGGTTCATCTGCTGTTCCGCAACGATTGCCAATCCGAAGGAACTGGCTGAAAGACTTCTGGAGAGGGATGTTTTTCTGGTCGATCAGAATGGCGCCCCCTCTTCGGAGAAGATCTTTATTTTCTATAACCCGCCCGTGGTGAACAAAGAGCTGGGCATCCGGGGAAATCATATCCATGCAGCAAGGCGGCTGGTCTCGCCCTTTATCAAGCAGGGAATCCAGACCATTCTCTTTGCCACCAGTCGTCTTAATGTTGAAGTCCTGACCAAGTATTTGAAAGACCGTTTCGAGAAAAGGTTGGAGGACAAGGGAAGGATCAGGGGATATCGGGGGGGCTATCTTCCGGAAGTCCGCAGGGAGATCGAGAAAGGATTGAGGGAGAAGGAGGTCAAGGCCGTTGTATCGACCAATGCCCTTGAGCTCGGAATCGATATCGGAGACCTCGATGTCTGCATCATTGCAGGCTATCCCGGAACCATTGCCAGCACCTATCAGCAGGCAGGAAGGGTAGGGAGGCGAACGGAGAAGGCGCTGGCCGTTCTCATCGCGCGGAGCCAGCCTCTGGATCAGTTCATCATCGAAAATCCGGACTACTTCTTCGGAAGATCGCCGGAATTCGGTCTGATCAATCCTGATAATCTTCTCATCCTTCTCAGCCATATCCAGTGCGCCGCCTTCGAACTTCCCTTCCGGGACGGAGAACGGTTTGGGAGAGAAGATCTGGGTGAGATCCTGCGATATCTCGAAGAAAAGGGAACCCTTCACTATGTGGACCAGCACTGGTACTGGACCAAAGATGCCTATCCAGCGGAGAAGGTGAGCCTCCGTTCAACCTCCGAGGAGAACTTTGTTGTGGTCGATACGACGAAGAAAAAAGTCGAAAAGACTCGACTACGAGAGGAGGTGATCGCAGAGGTGGACTTCACGGCTGCCCATACCACGCTCCATGAAGGAGCGGTCTATCTCTGCCAATCGGAGCTTTACGCCGTGGAGAGGCTCGACTACCAGAATCGAAGGGCCTATGTGAAGAAGACGGCCGGAGATTACTACACCGATGCCATCGATTACACCGATGTCTCCATTCTGGAGGGTTTTGAAAGGAAGCAAGGAGAGGGAATCTTCTATGAACATGGCGAGGTGAGGGTCACCACACGTATTGTCGGGTATAAGAAGATCAAATTCTACACCCTTGAAAATTTGGGGTACGGAAAGATTGAGCTTCCGGACCTTCAGTTTCATACCACTTCTTACTGGATCACGTTCAAGAAGGAACTGCTGGACCGGCTTCCCTATCCCAGGCTGGAGGCGATCGAAGGCATCTTGGGACTTGGCTATGCCTTCCATTCGATGGCCGCCCTTCACCTGATGTGTGATCCTCATGATCTGAACCGATGCGTGGGAGACCGGGGCGCAAAATGGTTCATCAGACTTTCGAGGGATTCGAAGGGCATTTACTCCTCCTTCAGCTCGCCGGAAGAGATTACGAATGAGAAGATCGATCTCTTTGAACCTACACTCTTCATGTATGATAATTATCCGGGAGGAATGGGATTCAGCCACCAACTCTTTGACGACACGATGAGTCTCCTTGAGAAGACGAAGAAGCTTATCTCAAAATGCGAATGCCCATACGGATGCCCCTCCTGTGTGGGTCCGGTGAAAGAGGTGGGCGAAAAATCGAAAGAAGTAGCGCTGGCGTTGTTGGAAGAAATACTAAAATAAAAAAGGGGCCAAGGGGTCAAGGGTTCAAGTGACCAAGTGAAATGAATTTATACTCGAACACATGAACCCTGGAATCCTCGAACCCTATTCTTATTGAAGATGGATCTCAGAGAGCGTCTCAAACAACTTTCATCTATATCCAAAACTCCTACTGCCTCAATCGAGAGTGAGGAAGGGGGAGACTTGAGGGGACGTCTCGATCGTCTTCTCCGGCCGGAGAAGGTCTATCGGAAGCGAGAACTCTTTCCCATCGATAAACTGGTTGACGGAAAAGTTATCTCCACGCCTGAGGGGGAGACCTTTCAGGCAGAGGAGTATTTCCCCTCTCACTTTCGGTACGGAGAGATGACCCTGACCGAAATCCTCGACATCCCCACCTATCCAGCTCATCTCCTCTTGAGAGACGAACGGTTGAAGGAGCTCGATTTCAGGAAGGCCCTCTTTCTTGACACGGAGACGACCGGCCTCTCAGGCGGCACAGGCACATTTGCCTTTATGGTGGGATTAGGGTTTTTTCAGGGAGATGGGTTTGTCGTCCACCAGCTCTTCATGAGAGACTATTCGGAGGAGAGGGCTTCCCTTTCCATCTTGCAGGAAATTCTCGATTCCTTTCAGTTCCTGGTCACCTTCAATGGCAGGCATTATGATATTCCGCTCCTCGAGACTCGATTCATCCTTTCGCGGAAGCATTCAAAGATAAGACAGATGCCCAACTTCGACCTCCTCTATCCATCGAGAAAGATATGGAAAGGGGCCTATGAGAACTGCCGTCTGGTCACGCTGGAAACAAGACTCCTGGGGATGGAGAGAGAGGATGATATTCCATCGGAGTGGATTCCCTCCCTCTATTTCGACTATATCCAGACGGGAGATGCGAGAAAGATCCACCGTGTCTTCTACCACAACCGGATGGATATCCTCACGATGGTGGCCCTGGCAGGGAGGATTCATCTCATCTATCATGATCCGCAGGCGGCACGGCCCAGGAAGGGAGTGGAACATTTTTCTCTCGGGAGACTCTTCTGGGATCATGGAGATCGTCAGAAGGCGATCCCCTGCTTCGAGATTGCCCTGAAGCGGTGCGACGATGAGCTTGCCTGGGACGTGATGAAATGGCTCTCCACGGCCTTCAAAAAGACCGGAGAGACTGAGAAGGCCCGATCTCTCTGGGAAGAGATGATGGGATGGCCCTATAAAAGGGATGGTCATCCCTACATCGAACTGGCAAAATATCATGAACACCGGCTCAAGGAGTTTGAGAAGGCTATCGCTTATGTGGATCAGGCATTGGCCATGACTCCCTCTCATCGGGAGAAGGAGATCGAGCTTCTCCTTGAGAGGAAGCAGAGATTGCTGAAGAAAAAGGTCGGCAATGAGGCTCGATGATCGTTTCAGATGGCTGATCTGGCTCTCTCTCGCTGAGATCGGCACGATGCTTGTCTTCAATAACTATTCCGCCCTCCTTCCCATCCTCCAGAAAGAATGGTCACTGACCAATAGCGAAGCAGGCTGGATCTTCTCTTCCTACCAGATCGGTTATATCCTGGCGGTCGTCCTCTTCACCTCGCTGACCGATTATATCAACACGAAATATATCTACCTTATGACCTCGCTCTGGGCAGGACTTGCCGGGATCCTCCTCTCTTTCTGGGCTGAGGGATTTTATTCGGCAATGATCCTGAGGACACTGATGGGAATCGGTTTTGCTGGAACCTATATGCCCGGGCTGAGGATGGTGGCTGAAAGATTTCAGTCCACAGAGCGGGGAAGGGCGGTTGGAATCTATGTGGGCGCCTTTACCCTCGGCGCGGCGACCTCCCTCTTTCTCACCGGAATTTTCAACTCTCTTTTTTCATGGAGATGGGCTTTTTTCATCACCTCCCTGGGTCCGATCGCCGGAGGGATCATCGCTCTCTTCAAACTGGGCGAGGAGGTGAGGACGAAGGCAGAGGAGGAAACGAGAATTCCCCTCACTGAGGTTTTGAAAAACCGGCCTGCCCTGATGATGATCGGAGGTTATGCGGCCCATATGTGGGAGATGTTCGGGATGAGAGGGTGGATTGTTGCCTTTCTCACGGCCTGTCTTCTGACAGCCCATTATGATTTAGAAAAGGCGGTGAGCCTCAGCGCGGTTATCGCCGGAGCGGTCACACTGGCAGGCGCCCTCTCCAATGCATTGGGTGGCACCCTCTCCGATCGATTCGGAAGGGCCAATACGATCATTGTCGTGATGTTAGGGAGCGGGATGCTCTCCCTGCTCATCGGATGGACGAGAGGCTTTCCCATTGCCCTGATCATACTGCTTTCGCTTCTCTACGGGTTTATGGTGACGGGTGAGTCATCGGTGCTTTCAACGGGAGTGACGGAGATGTCCCGACCCGGAGGACTGGGCAGGACCATGGCCCTGCAATCCCTCTTAGGTTGGACAGCGGCCTCACTCTCCCCCATTGCCTTCGGATATGTATTGGATCTTACCAATCCAGCAGACGCCTTAACTCGATTCGGATATGTTCCCAACTGGGGCTGGGCGTTTGTGATCCTGGGTTTGGGCGGATTGACGGGCCCCCTGATCATCTGGCGACTGAAGAGAAAACTGTGATTCAGACAGTAAGACTATAGACCTCAGACGTTAGACTGAAGAGTGGAAATAGCCAGAGGTGACACAAAGATAAGAAACTGGCAGATAGCAGTGAAACTGGGACTCTTTGTATATAAGAAAAATTTCAAAAGAGTGAAAATACAATTAATTTAATTAAGTGAGAAGAGTCTGATGTCTAACGTCTGGAGTCCAGTGTCTGAATTGCAAGAAGAGAAAAGTTGCCTCTTGACAGGGAGAGTCTGGATTTCTATATTATCAAGTCAAAGGGTATGGTAGAAACTCATTAAACTTTATTAATCAGGGAGGAAAAGCAAATGCCCACTTACGACTATCGTTGCCCAACATGCAAAAAGAAATTTTCTCTCATTCTCAGCATCAAAGACCATGACACAGGCAAGGCGAAGTGTCCGAAGTGCGGGGGAAAAAAACCGGAGCAGCTCATCACTCTTTTTCAGGCGAAGACTTCAAGAAAGAGTTAGAAACCAAATTTAGATGTTCAAGGGTCCTCTGGACCAATAATCTCCAGAGTCGCTGATTATCCTCAGGAGGAAAGAACTGGAGGAACCCCCTTGAAAACCGCTCCGTTACCTCTTCTGTTATCTTATCCATTGACCAACCTTCTTGAATCCTCTCCAGCACAAAGGTCTTAAAGTCCTCAATGGCCTGCCGTCCCATTTTTAGGTGCCTCCTTACCTCTTCTCTCCCTGATATTGCTCCGTAATGGCCCCTGCACAGGACCCGGGGATCGATGGCTTTCATCTTATCGAGAGATTTTTCGGCTTCGCGAAGATTGAACCAATAATTGGGTCTGAAGAAATCAGGAGGCGTGTAAAAACCAGCGGCATCCGAGCAGAAGAGCGTCTCTTCTTTTTCCAGGTAAGCGCAGAGGCAGTCAGGGGCGTGGCCGGGCCCCTCGATAAACCTTATCCTGGCGCCCTTTCCGAGGTCAAGAATTGAGTCTTCCTCCAGAGCAATATCGAGCGGAAATGGAACCAAGGGAGTAAGGGTTGGGGCTTCTGAAACCAAACCTTTCTCCATCAAAGCGAGAGTCATTGTCCTGTCGGAATCAAAAATCTTTCCCATAATTCGTTCGTTTGAAAAGGTTAGTCGATTTAAGACAGAAGAGACGATCTTCATCCAGGGGTATTTGCTTATCAGGAGAGGAAAAACCATCATATGGTCGAAGTGGGAGTGGAGGATAACGAGATGAGAGATGGATTCAGGCGGAATACCTAATTGGCCGAGATGTTCCAGGAAGGGGTAGGCAACCCCACTAACCCCGCCTTCGATGATGGCATTGGTTTCCCCTCTAACGAGATAAAGGTTAAAGAGTTCGCTTCCCAGGAGGGTGACATGGTCGGTTATCTGAAGCGGCAGCTGCACAAGATTTCATTAACCCATCCATGTGGTTGATTCAACTTTTTGGAGGTTATGGTTTTGTTTTGGGGGACAGTTCCCAGTTTCGTAATAAACGCCTCAAAATCCCCAATCACACCGTTTTTTCTGTCCATCACCTCCCTCAATAATGAATTGGAGGATTTAATTTTATGCAATATAACATTAACTTTCAAACAAATTATTCAAAGTTAAAAGAAGGCCCATGAGGATACACAAAACGATAATCATATGAAATTAAATGGATAAATAGCAATTTGCAACCCCGTTAAAATCTTATAAGTTCCCCAGAATTTGTTTGACAAAATTGATTAGCAAGTATAGGATTTTAGGAAATTACAGTCTGTAGTTCAATAATTGTTATCCCATAAAAAATGATAAGAGAAAAGGTGGTATAATTTAATTGAATATTCGTTATTACATCGATCCGGAGACAGGACTACCTCATATCTACGGACACGATGTCGAGGAGACAGAGGTGGAGGAGGTTCTTTCCAGCCCAGGAGAAGATCGTCCGGGTCGAGAGGGATCACGAGTTGCAATTGGAAAGACATCAGACGGACGTTATCTTAGGGTAATTTATGTTCCTGATCCAGAGCCAAATAGTGTTTTTGTAATCACAGCGTATGAACTACGAGGCAAACCATTAATCGCGTATCGTCGCCGCAGAAGGAGAAAGAAAAAATGAAACAAAGTGGATTCCCTCCAGGATGGGAAGCTGAACGTGTGAAGAGGGTTTTAGCCCATTATGAATCGCAGTCTGAAGAAGAAGCTGTTGCCGAAGATGAGGCTGCATTCGAAGCCTTGGGACAGACAGTTATGGAGGTTCCAACAGAAATCGTGCCGGCAATACGGGAGCTCATTGCAAAACACAAAGCAGCATGATACGGGCTAACAAGCGGGTCGAGGCGAGCGGCAATAGCCTCGGCGTTTGTTGTCAAAGGTGAGTGCCCCGCCGCCTCTCCCTTGCCGTTAGACGGTCAATTCAATACTGGTATTTAAAATGGAAGATAAGGAACAGGCAGAAATTTACATTAAACTTTATGAAATACAAATATCTCTTTTTCACAAAAGAGTGGATATCGGATTTAAGGTGTTTATATTTTCCTTAACTGCTTTATTTTTGGCAACTGGGATCTGGTAGTTAGGACATCCATCTCAATGCGATCCGTGCGGGTCTGGTGAAGGAGATGGAGGGATTGGATCGGTATAGGTGGGGTGGGCACTCGGTGTTGATGGGGAGGGAGAGCCGGCCTTGGCAAGCGAGGGAGGA
>JASEHH010000128.1 GCA_030017685.1 Thermodesulfobacteriota bacterium
CCCGGGTGAGAGAGAGCTTGCCTTCCTCCAACCGTTTCGCCAGGATCTGGGTGGCGTGGAGGACATCGAACTTTCCTTGAGGGTACTCGTTTTTAAAAACATTAAAGCCGTGGGGGCAGGCGGTGAGAATATGATCGATCCCATAAGATTCGAAGCGCTGGATATTTCCGTCCATCAGTTCTTCAAAGAGACCTGCCTCTCCCATCCTCCTTATCTCATTGCCACAACATTGTTCCTCATTTCCGAGGATGGCGAAATCGATCCCTGTCTGTTGAAAGATGAATACCATGGATTTGGCGATCTCCTGGATTCGGGGGTCTGAAGCGGCCGTGCATCCGACAAAGTACAGGAGTTCCGCACGGTCTCCCTGGGAGAAGTCTTTGATCTTGAGATCTTCAGGAAGGCTCTTGAGCCATTCCGTCCTCTTGTTCTTCGGTTTTCCCCAGGGGTTCCCATGTTTGTAGGCATTTTCCATGGCCTCGATGATCGTCTTGGGAATACGCCCCTCTTCAACCATCGTCCCTCTCATCCCGATGATGAGATCCATGGGCTTCAATCCTCTCGGGCATCTCAGGGTACAGGTCTTACAGGTGGTGCAGTCCCAGAGTTCTTCTTTCTCACCGATGTGGTCGAGGTTCTTCCCCAGGATGCCTTCGATCATCAACCGCCGGATATTCAATTTCGATTTCAGGGAGACCGGGCACCCTCCTGTGCACTTCCCGCATTGATAACAACCGTAGAGGTCAAATTTTGTAGCAAATGATTGTTCCGAGACTTCCATCTGGATAACTCCTTCAGGATCTAATTGCGATATTATTCACAATCTTATTCCTAACAGAAATATATTAAGCTTTCAATACCTTCTTTAGCCTTTTTAGCCTTGAAGTATCTCCCTTGAGATGACGATCCGCTGAACCTCGGAGGTCCCTTCATAGAGGGTTGTTCCGATGATATCCCTGAGGTAACGTTCAACAGGGTAATCTTTGGTATACCCGTAACCGCCTAACATCTGAATGGCACGAATGGCCACATTCCGTGCGGTTTCTGTGGCGAAAAGTTTTGCCATTGAGGCCTCTTTCGTAAATGGGAGTTTATTTTCTTTCAGGTAAGCCGCGCGGAGGACAAGAAGCTGAGCCGCCTCCAGCCCGGTATAGGAATCAGCAATCATCCACTGAATGGCCTCAAAGCTTGAAAGAGATTTGCCGAAAGCATCCCTCTCCTTAACATATTGCGTGGCGAAATCAATCGCGGCAAATCCCACGCCGACTGATAGAGATCCAATGCCGATTCGCCCGCCATCGAGCTCCATCATAGCGATCCTGAATCCCTCGCCTTCTTTCCCCAGGAGGCAGTTGGCCGGGATGACGCAGTCTTCAAAGATCAGTTCGTTGAGCATTGAAGCCCGGTGGCCCATCTTTTCCTCAGCCTTTCCAACTTTAAAGCCGGGCGTTCCCTTTTCAACCACAAAGGCGGATATCCCCTTTCCTTTTTTTGAATTGCGCTCGGTCACAGCCCAGACCACTGTTACGCCTGAAACCTCTCCACTGGTAATCAACGCCTTTGTTCCGTTGAGGATGTAAGTGTCGTTGCGGCGCACCGCAGAGGTCCGGATATTGGCCGCATCGGAGCCGGCATGAGGTTCGGTAAGGGCAAAAGACCCTGCCGGATATTCTCCATTACATAACTTAGGGAGGTGTTTTCTTTTTATTTCATCCTGACCGAATTCGCAAATCACCTCTGCGACCATATTGGTGACGGAAGTGGTGACGGCATGGGAGGCACATCCCTTTGCAATCTCTGTGATGGCAAGGCTATAGGCGATCACTCCGACCTCTGATCCCCCATATTGGATGGGGATGTTCATCCCCATCAGGCCCAAATCGGCCATTCTCTTGATGTTCTGATAGGGAAAATGTTTCTCCTCGTCATGGAGGGCGGCTACGGGCTTGATGTTCTTCTCCGTAAAGTCCCTCACCATATCCCGTATCATCTCTTGTTCCGGCGTAAGTTTGAAATCCATAAGCCTTCTCAAAGGGTTCTAGGATTCAAGGGTTCATGGGTTCAAGTATTAAATATTAATAAGATCTTTCTTTTGTTTACTTTTTTCTCTTGAATCCTTGGCCCCTCGGCCCCTTGAACCCTCAATAAGTATAAAATCCCCTTCCCGTTTTCCTTCCGAGGTAGCCTGCATCCACATATTTCTTAAGAAGAGGGCAGGGGCGATATTTTGAATCTCCAAAACCTTTGTAGAGCACCTCCATAATGGCCAGACAGGTATCGAGACCGATGAGGTCAGCGAGGGCCAGAGGTCCCATCGGATGATTCATTCCCAATTTCATCACCGTATCAATGGCCTCGGGTGTTCCCACCCCCTCGAAGAGGGCGAAGATGGCTTCATTGATCATTGGCATTAAAATCCGGTTTGAGATGAAGCCCGGAAAGTCACTGGCTTCCACAGGGGTTTTTCCCATCGACTCGGAGAGGGACTTCACCGTATCAAACGTTTCCTGAGAGGTTTGAAGACCTCGGATGATCTCCACCAGTTGCATCACGGGAACAGGATTCATGAAATGCATTCCAATGACCTGGGAAGGTCTCCGGGTTGCAGAAGCGATCCTGGTGATGGAGATGGAAGAGGTATTGCTCGAGAGAATGACCTCTTTCCGGCAAACCTGGTCCAGTTCTTTGAAGATGTTTAATTTGAGGGTCTCGTTCTCCGTCGCGGCCTCCACCACGAAATCGGTCTCTGCCATCTCTTTCACCTGAACCGTCCCTTTGATCCTTCCCATGATTTCAACCTTCTTCTGAGAAGGGATCTTTCCTTTCTCCACCATCCGGTCCAGATTCTTTGAGATGGCCGTCAACCCTTTCTGGACAAATGGTTCCGAGATATCACTCATCACCACCTGAAGCCCGGATTGGGCCGCCACCTGGGCAATTCCATTGCCCATCTGCCCGGCTCCCACGACACCGATGATCTTGATCTCCATAGAACCCCCTTAAAAACTCATTGCAAAATTAGCAATTCAAAATTAGCATTTAACAATGGAAAGAGAAAAATCATTTCATTGCTAACTTTGCACTGCTAACTTTACAATTTGCAATGGTCATTTTTAAAGATCATTGCAAAATTAACATTACAAAATTAGCAATTAGCAATGAATAGCAATGAAAAAACTATTATACATAACGACATAAATCTTAACCGTTTTGTCATTCCGGGCTTGACCCGGAATCCAGTGTTTTCCTGGATTCCTGCTTTCGCAGGAATGACATGCTTTGTTGTGATTAATAACGCTGTATATAAGCTGTATATAATATGTTAACTTAGCACTGCTAATTTTGCATTTTGCAATGATCTTTTTCAGACTTGCTCAACGATTAAACTGACCGCTTCCGCTCCTCCCAGACAGAGGGAGGCCATTGCCCTCTTTGCGCCGCTGTCTTTCATCGCATAGAGCATTGTCGTCAGGACTCTTGCCCCGCTGGCGCCAATGGGATGCCCCAGGGCGACAGCGCCACCCTTTATATTGACCCTCTCTCTATCAATTCCTAATGCTTTGATGATGGCCAGAGTTGTGGCTGAAAAAGCTTCATTGATCTCAAAGAGGTCGATTTCTTTGAGAGTGAGCCCCGCCTTTTTAAGGACTTTCGGAATCGATTGAATGGGGGCCACCAACACGTCCTCCAGTTCTACACCGGCAGCGGCCTGTGGACCCACCTTTGCCATGGGCTTTACCCCCAGAGCCTTTGCCTTCTCGTGGGACATGAGCACAAGAGCGCTTGCACCGTCACTGATCTTGGAGGAATTCGCTGCGGTGACGACACCGCCCTCTTTAAAAACAGATTTTAACCGGGTCAGAGCCTGAAGGTCTGTGTCCCGGGGTCCCTCATCCGTATCAAAAAGGATTGGCTCTCCCTTCTTAGAAGGGAGAGGAATGGGAAGGATCTCCTCTTTAAATCTTCCCTCCCGGATCGCCTTCATCGCCTTTTGATTCGATTCGTGAGCGAATCGGTCCTGCTCCTCACGACTGATATTAAACTTTATCGATTGAATCTCAGCTGTAAATCCCATATGGTAATCATTCACTATATCCCAGAGTCCGTCATGGACCATTCCATCGACGAGTTTCCCATCCCAGAGCCGATAACCTGTTCTCGCATTATCAAGATAGTAAGGGACACGGCTCATGTTTTCCATTCCGCCTGCAATGACCACCTCCGCGTCTCCTGCCATAATGACCTGGGCGGCCAACATGACCGCCTTCAGACCGGAGCCACAGACCTTATTGATCGTTATGGCTCCTCCGGCCATAGGGAGTCCTGCTTTGATCATGGCCTGGCGGGCAGGGTTCTGTCCGAGTCCGAAGGGAAGGACATTACCCATGATCACCTCATCCACCTCCTCCTTCCGGATAGCTGAGCGTTTGACTGCCTCTTCGATGACCTTCCCTCCCAGTTCTGTAGCGGTAAAGGAACTCACGGCGCCAAGAAAGTTACCGATAGCCGTCCTGACGGCGCTGGTAATCACCACTTCCCTTGTCAAGTTCGTCTCCTTTCTGGGTATTGTCTTCGAGATTTAACTTCTCACGAACTTTCCCTTTGTAATTGAGAATATCGGCCTTTAATCTGAGGAGAATGTTGATCCGTTCGTCAATATGAGCGGCATGGTTGTCGAGTAATTCGAGAAGCCGCGGCAAGACCTTCCTGTTGGTCCGGTGAATCTGATAGATGTCCTCCAGTTCATGCATTTCTGAGAGGGGAAGGCCAAGATGCTTGAGCCTCTGGATAAACTTGAGACGCTGAAGATCCTTATCCGTATAGACCCGTTTTCCCCTCTCGATCCGTTTTACGGAATTGAGGAGACCGATTTCCTCATAATACCGGATCGTCCGTGGGCTCAAGCCTAACAGATTGGCCAATTCACCAATCTGATAATATTTTAACCCATCGATTTCCATGCCGATTAACCACTTAACGTAAACTGTTAAGTCAAGAGCAAAAAAAATCATTGCAAAATATAAAATTAGTCCCGTGCTTCGCGGGACAAAGTTAGCAATGGAATAATCTTTCTCTTTCCATTGCTAACTGCTAATTTTGAATTGCTAATTTTGCAATGAACTTTGTTAAATTTTACTATACTGAGGGCCACTTGCCTACGGAGAGGACATCATAGCCTCCCTTTTCCAGACCATTAACCGCTTCCTGATACTCTTCTGTCTGAATCCGTAGGGCGGCGATTCTTTTTCCATCCACCATGAAGGAGGGTGTGACAATACTGATAATATTGATATTCAGCTTTTTAAACACTTCGAGGGCTCCGAGGATGGAGCCGGGTTTATCTTCAAAGGCGATGGTTAACCGGGTTCCTTTCTGATTGGTGCCGAAGATGTCCACCAGATGGTCGAGGGCATCCGTTTCCGTAAAGATTCCATACAACTTTCCTCCCTCCACAACGGGAAGGCATCCGATCTTATGATCCCGCATCAGCTTGACCGCCTCTTCGATCAGCGTGTCCCGATTGATGGTGATCAATTTTTCCTTGGGTGTCATGAAGGCTGAAACTTTCAGTTTTCCAAGGAGATAGTTGAGCTCCTGGACACTGAGCAGGGTTGCATCAGAAGGAGCGGCTTCCCGGACATCCCGGTCCGTGATGATTCCAATGAGGTGATTCTCCTTATCAACGACAGGAAGATGGCGGACTCCTTTGTCATGGATGAGACTCCGGGCCTCAAAAAAATTTGCCTCAGGACCGATGGTAATCGGATTCCTTCGTATCTTTTCTCTCATAAATCCCTCGTAGTGGATCTTCATAGCACACTCTCCTTTCCTTTAATTTGAGAATTTTTTACCACAATTAGTAACTCGCGTCAAACTAAAAAATAATGAACTCGTAAAAAGGTCATTCCCGTGAAAACGGGAATCCAGAGAATTCTAACTAAATGAAAAGACTGGATTCCTGCTGGAGTTTACCCCGTACTCTGTTACGGGGCAGGAATGACTGATAATGGGCTTTTCAGACTTTTTACGAAACCATCAACCTTATATAAGGAGAATTTTTTCCGATCACCTTGAGGTTCTCGAAGGGTGAATAATGGCCCTTCGACAAGCTCAGGGCGAACGGAAGCCTAAAGCCCTTACTCCCAACTGCGTTGATCGTCGATCTTCCGGGCCCCTTCCAAAAGGGTTCCCCTCGGAATGAATTCCACATCGCCCCTTATCTTGATCACATCCCGGATGGTTCTTTCAATCTCATCCTTCAACTTTTCAGGCGGGGGAGGTTCTTCCTTCAGTTCAATTCGAAAGGTCATCTCATCCTTGTGCTCCTTTCGTGTAACCACAACCTGGTATTTTTCGATCTGGGGATATCGTGAGGCGACTTCCTCCACCTGGCCGGGGTGAACAAAGAGTCCCCTGACCTTGGTCACCTGATCGACCCTGCCCAGGATCTTGATCAATCGAGGGGAGGTCCTTCCGCAGGGGCAGGGCGTTTCGGTCACAATGGAGAGGTCTCCTGTTCCGAAACGGATCATCGGATAGATCTTATTAAAACTGGTGGCAACAATCTCTCCGGTCTTTCCGGGTCCTAATTGCTTGCCAGTTTCCGGGTCAACAATCTCAATAATTTTGTCATCCGGAATGTGCATCCCGCTTTTTCCCAGACACTCATAACCCAGGCATCCGATATCTGCTGTGCCATAGGTCTGGCGGATGACCATTCCAAATTTTTCTTCCAATTTCGAACGAAGAGATTCAGGGAGCATTTCCGCAGCCACAAAACCGACCTGGAGGTTGAGATCTTTTTTGAGATCGAATCCTATCTCCTCTGCTTTCTCTGCGATGTTGAGAAGAAAACTGGGGGTTCCGCAAAACCCGGTGGCCTGAAAGGTCTTCAAGATATTGACCTGCTGTTCCGTGTTTCCAACGCCGGTAGGAATCACAATGCAGCCATTCCGATGGAGGGAGTTATCCACCATATGAAGGGCAAAGGGGACCATGTGGTAGCTGAACGTATTAATGACGATGTCCCCTGGGCGAAACCCTCCGGCATACATTCCCTGGGCCCAACCCAGTTCGTTATACTCCATCTCGCCCGGTTCGCAAATGGGTCCCGGAGAGACATAGATTCTTTTCAACTCAGAGATCGGGATCCCTTCAAAACCTCCAAATGGCGGATTCTTTTTCTGAAGTTCAACGAGATCAGCTTTTTTTGTAATGGGAATCTTTTCCAGATCCTTGATGGTCTGAATATCTTTGGGCTTCAATCTCACGGCATCCATTTTGTTTTTAAATGCGATGGAATGCTTATAAGCATGTTGGATAATTCCTCTTAGTTTTTGATTGAGATATTCGAGCCGTTTTTTATGGGGTAGGGTTTCGAGATTCTTCTTTAGAAAACCAGAAGTCCGGTCCTTAGGATCCTGTTTAGGCATGGGGGGTCTCCTTTTTCCAACGGGAAACCTCCAAATTACTTCCCCTCCCTCGGTGGGAGGGGATTAAGGGGAGGGGGAGGATTTCCTGTGATCACCCCCACCCTCACCCTCCCCCATCGAGGGGGAGGGGAGTAAATGAGGGATCATTTTGGGATTATTACTTCTTTGGGAATGTTCCTTCAAAGGGGACGATGATATCTCCCTTCTCGGTTGAGAAAGTTGCCTGTCCTTCCCCTACCATAATTCCAAATCCGAAATCCCCGATCTTTACGTACCAGTTCTTAATGACATCGGCAGGTTTAAGGTTCAAAGCCTGAATCTTTGGCG
>JASEHH010000129.1 GCA_030017685.1 Thermodesulfobacteriota bacterium
AGGGAGGGGACTTTTTATTTGAGGAAGGAGTCCATATGGCCAGCATCGTTCCCGTCTATCGTCGATATCGCAAGAATTTTTCAAAGATCAAAGAGGTTCTGGAGATCTCCAATCTGATCGATGTTCAGAAAAGATCTTACAAAAAATTCCTACAAGTCGATGTGGATCCGGAAAACCGGGAGCCCGTGGGGCTTCAAGGAGTCTTTAAAACGGTTTTTCCGATCAAAGATTTCTATGAAACCGCCTCCCTCGAATTTGTAAGTTACCGCTTCACCGAGCCCAAATATGATATGGAGGAGTGTCTCCTGAGGGGGATGACCTATGCCGCTCCCATCAAGGTGACCGTTCGCCTGGTCGTCTGGGATGTGAATGAGGAGACGAAGGCCAAAAGCATCAAGGCGGTAAAGGAGCAGGAGGTCTATTTCGGTGAAATTCCCCTGATGACAGACAACGGGACCTTTATCATCAACGGGACGGAACGGGTCATCGTGAGCCAGCTCCACCGCTCCCCCGGAGTCTTCTTCGATCAGGATCAGGCCAAGCCCCATTCGGGAGGAAAGATCCTCTACTATGCCCGCATCATCCCCTATCGAGGGTCCTGGATCGATTTTGAATTTGACCAGAAGGATCTCCTCTATGTCCGGATTGACCGGCGACGGAAGATTCCGGTCACCGTCTTTCTCCGGTCTCTGAAATATACCGGCCAGGAGCTGCTGGACTATTTCTATCGAAAGGAGAAGATCCTCTTCCGGAAGGGAAAGTTTGCCAAAGAGGTCTCAAAAGATGTCCTCGTCGGACAGAAGGCGACGATCGATATTCTCGACCCGGAGACCCACAAAGTGATCCTGAAGAAGCATCGGCGGATCACCGAAGAATCCTATAAACGACTGGAGATGACGAAGATCACCGCCATTCCGGTGGAACCGCAGGATCTGCTGGGAAGATATCTTGCGAGGGATGTGGTCGATCCGGAGACCGGTGAAGTGATCGCCGAGTATAATGAGGAGGTGACCGAGGAGTTTCTCGACCAGGTGAAGGAGAGGAAGGTCGAAGGGTTTGAAATCCTCTTCATCGACAACATCAATGTAAGCTCTTCGTTACGGGATACGATGGTCATCGATAAGATTGAGCTGAGCCGGGAGGAGAAGGAGAAGTTGTCCAGAGACGAACCGGGGAGATCGATCAGGGAGAAGGAAGCCGAAAGGGCCCTCATCGATATTTATAAAAGGCTTCGGCCCGGTGATCCGCCCACCATTGAGACAGCGATCAATCTCTTTCATAATCTCTTCTTCAATCCGGAACGATACGATCTTTCCAAAGTGGGGAGGATGAAACTGAACCACAAACTCAGTTTAAAGGGAAATCCTCCCAGGATATTGGTCTTCACCGAGAAATGGAAGAAGGAAGCCCTGGATGCCGGAGCCGCCCATGCGGGAGGCAAGGAACTAATCGACCGGATTCTGGGCGGTTGGCTCGATTTTGACGAAGCGATCGCCACTCCGGAGATGGCTGATGAAATCCAGCGAGCAGGGAAGATTCTCTATCCTATCGGCATGATGCCATCCCTGAAGGAAGGAACCCTCACCGAGGATGTCCGGGGACGGGTCCGGAAGATTTTAGAGGACGAGAA
The DNA here is from genome assembly GCA_030017685.1 of Thermodesulfobacteriota bacterium. Lineage (GTDB taxonomy): Bacteria > Desulfobacterota > BSN033 > BSN033 > UBA1163 > RBG-16-49-23. The sequence continues at coordinate 1,631 of JASEHH010000129.1, forward strand.
GGCGACGCTGAGGAGACGGGATGTCCTGGAGGTGGTGAAGTACCTGATCCGATTGAAAGACGGTCAGGGTTCGGTAGACGATATCGACCATCTTGGAAACCGTCGTGTGAGAACGGTCGGAGAGTTGCTCGAGAATCAATATCATATCGGACTGGTGAGGATTGAGAGGGCGATCAAAGAACGGATGAGCCTTCAGGACATCGAGACATTGATGCCCCATGACCTGATCAACTCCAAACCCCTCTCCGCAGTGATCAAAGAGTTTTTCGGTTCCAGTCAGCTCTCTCAGTTTATGGATCAGACCAATCCACTGTCCGAAATTACTCATAAACGGAGGCTTTCCGCCCTGGGCCCGGGAGGGCTCACACGTGAAAGGGCGGGTTTTGAGGTGAGGGACGTCCATCCCACTCATTACGGACGGATCTGTCCCATTGAAACCCCGGAGGGTCCTAACATCGGTCTGATTACCTCTCTCAGCACTTATGCCCGTGTCAATGATTATGGTTTTATCGAGACGCCTTACCGGGAAGTGGTCAACGGAAAGGTGACAAACCATATCCGGTACCTCTTTGCCCTTGATGAAGAGGAAGAGATCGACGGACAGAAACCTGCGATTGCCCAAGCCAATGCCCCTCTCGATCGTGAGGGGAGATTTACCGTTCCCCTTGTCTCCGCCCGACGGGGAGGGGAGTTTGTGATGGTCAGACCGGAAGAGATTCGCTATATGGACGTCTCACCCAAACAATTGGTGAGCGTTGGCACCTCTCTCATTCCCTTCCTGGAGAACGACGATGCCAACCGGGCCCTCATGGGATCGAATATGCAGCGGCAGGCGGTTCCCCTTCTGAAAACCGACGCCCCTTTGATCGGGACCGGAATGGAGGGGATTGTGGCGAGAGACTCCGGAGTAGCCATCGTTTCAAAACGGGATGGGGTCGTTGAAGATGTCGATGCCTCACGGATCGTCATCCGCGCCGATGAAGACGGCCAGAAAGTGAATGACTCGGGGGTGGACATCTACACCCTGATCAAATACAAACGGTCGAACCAGAATACGTGTATGAATCAGAGACCGATTGTCCGTGTGGGCGAGCAGGTCAAAAAAGGGGAAGTGATTGCTGACGGGCCGGCTACGGATATGGGAGAGCTGGCTCTTGGCCAGAATGTCCTGGTCGCCTTTATGCCCTGGGGAGGGTACAACTTTGAGGATTCAATCCTCATCAGCGAAAGGCTGTTGAAGGAAGACACCTATACCTCCATCCACATTGAGGAGCAGGAGTGCATGGCCCGGGATACAAAGTTGGGGAAGGAAGAGATCACCTGCGACATCCCTAATGTGGGGGAGGAAGCCTTAAAAGATCTGGATGAAAGCGGCATCGTTCGGATTGGCGCAGAGGTTAAACCCGGCGATATTCTAGTCGGGAAAGTGACACCCAAAGGAGAGACCCAGCTCTCTCCGGAGGAGAAACTTCTGCGGGCCATTTTTGGCGAAAAGGCAGGGGATGTGAGGGATACCTCGCTGCGCGTCCCCCATGGGATTGAAGGGATTGTGATCGATGCGAAGGTCTTCTCCCGAAAGGGCCAGGAGAAGGATGAAAGAATGAAAGCAATCGAGGAACAGGAGAGGGCCAGATTGCTCAAGAACCAGGCCGACGAGATCCGTATCATCCAGAACAGCACGAGACGGAAGATCGGAAAGTACCTGATCGATAAGAAGGCGGCTCATCGGATCGCCGATGAGAAGAAGAATCGCGTCTTTCTGGAAGCGAAAGACCGGATCAGAGAGGAACACCTCTTCACCTTTCCTTTTGACCGCTTGAGGGAGATCGATGTGATAGAGGGGAAGAGGATCATCCCTGAAGTGCATGAGTTCCTCGATCATGCCGAACTTCAGATCAATGTCGTCAAAGGGGTCTTCTCGGATAAGTTGGCGAAATTGAAAAAGGGAGACGAACTGGCCCCGGGTGTGATCAAATCGGTCAAGGTCTATGTGGCGATGAAACGCAAATTGTCGGTGGGGGATAAGGTGTCCGGGCGCCATGGAAACAAAGGGATCATCTCGCGCGTCCTTCCCGAGGAGGATATGCCGTACATGGAGGACGGGACCCCTGTCGATGTCGTTCTCAATCCACTGGGTGTCCCTTCGCGAATGAATGTGGGGCAGATCCTGGAGACCCACCTCGGCTGGGCCGCCAAGGGGCTGGGTTCGAGGATCGCTGAATATTTGGAGAAGAGTTATAACCCCAAAATCATCCGGAGGAGAATCAAAGAGATCTACTCCTCAAAAGAGGTGAACGAATATCTGGAACAGGCGACGGATGAAGAGGTGGCTGAACTGGCCCGGAAATTGGGCAAGGGGATTTACATCTCCGTTCCCGTTTTTGATGGGGCCTCCGAGGAGGAGATCAAGGAACATCTGGATAAAGCAGGGCTTCCGGTGAGCGGCCAGACCATCCTCTACGATGGGAGGACAGGCGAACCCTTTCACCATAAGGTGACCGTGGGCTATATGTACCTGCTTAAGTTGCATCATCTGGTGGACGAGAAGATCCATGCCCGTTCGATCGGACCCTATTCTCTGGTGACCCAGCAACCCCTGGGAGGAAAAGCTCAGTTCGGAGGCCAACGGTTAGGAGAGATGGAGGTCTGGGCGCTTGAGGCTTATGGCGCAGCCCATTCCCTTCAGGAATTTCTAACGGTGAAATCGGACGATGTGGCCGGAAGAACCCGGGTCTACGAAGCCATTGTGAAGGGGGAGCATACGCTGGAGTCCGGACTTCCCGAGTCCTTCAATGTTCTGGTCAAGGAACTGCAAAGCCTCTGTCTGGATACGGAATTATTAGAGGAGAAGAAGGAAGAAATTTTATAGAGAGTGGAAAGTAGAAGGTGGAGGGTGGGAAAACCACTTTCTACTCTCCACCTTCCACTCACAAAGTAAAGGAGGAATGCCTTGGAAGATTATCTGTCATTCTTCGAAAAAGGAAAGAGCTCGATCAATTACAATGCCATCCGGATCTCCATCGCCTCTCCGGAGAAGATCGAATCGTGGTCTCATGGGGAGGTGAAAAAGCCGGAGACGATCAACTACCGGACCTTTAAGCCGGAGAAAGACGGGCTCTTCTGTGCGAAAATCTTCGGTCCCACCAAGGATTATGAATGCAATTGCGGTAAATACAAACGGATGAAACACCGGGGGATTGTCTGCGAAAAGTGCGGGGTAGAGGTCATCCAGTCGAAAGTGAGAAGGGAGAGGATGGGCCATATCCGGCTGGCCACCCCCGTGGCTCACATCTGGTTTCTCAGGTCCATTCCGAGCAAGATCGGTATTCTCGCCGATATGACTCTGAAAGAGCTGGAGCGGATTCTCTATTTCGAGGCCTATCTCGTGCTCGATGGAAAAGAGACCCCTCTAAAAAAGGGAGAGATTCTCTCCGAGGAGCGATACCGGGAAGCAAAAGAGAAATATGGGGAAGATGTGGCAGTCTCCCAGGGAGCGGAGGCGATTCGGGAGCTATTGAAGAACACCCAGATGAAGGAGCTTTCGAAGAAACTCCGGACCGAGATGAAGGAGACGGCCTCAGAGGCCAAAAAGAAGCGTCTGGCGAAGAGGCTGAAGATCATCGAGTCCTTCCTCGAATCAGGAAACAAACCGGAGTGGATGATCCTGGAGGTGGTCCCCGTCATTCCCCCCGATCTTCGTCCTCTCGTTCCTCTCGATGGAGGACGGTTTGCCACTTCCGACCTCAATGACCTCTATCGAAGGGTGATCAACCGGAACAACCGGTTGAAACGGCTCCTCGAATTGAATGCGCCGGAGATCATCATTCGGAATGAGAAGCGGATGCTTCAGGAATCGGTCGATGCCCTCTTCGATAACGGTAAAAGAGGGAAGACCATCTTAGGGGCCAACAAGAAACCTCTCAAATCGCTCAGTGATATGCTCAGGGGGAAACAGGGCCGTTTCCGTCAGAACCTTTTGGGAAAGCGGGTGGACTATTCGGGCCGCTCGGTGATCGTCGTCGGTCCTGAATTGAAATTGCATCAATGCGGTCTTCCCAAGAAGATGGCGCTTGAGCTCTTCAAACCCTTTATCTATCATCGCCTCGAAACCAAGGGGCTGGCCACAACGATCAAGAGCGCCAAAAAGATGATCGAGAAGGAGAAGCCCGAGGTGTGGGATGTCCTGGATGAGGTGATCCATGAGCATCCTGTGCTCCTGAACCGCGCGCCGACCCTGCACCGTCTGGGAATTCAGGCCTTTGAACCCATTTTGATCGAAGGCAAGGCCATCCAGCTTCATCCCCTTGTGTGCGCCGCTTTCAATGCGGATTTCGATGGAGACCAGATGGCCGTCCATGTCCCTCTCTCGATCGAGGCCCAGGCAGAGGCGCGAATCCTGATGATGTCCACGAACAACATCCTCTCGCCGGCCAGCGGGAAACCGATCATCGTGCCCACACAGGATATCGTCCTCGGCATCTATTACATGACCCGTGAACGACCCCATGTCAGAGGAGAAGGAAAAGTTTTTTCAAATCCCGATGAGGTCCGCATGGCTTACGATGCGAATGAGGTGGATCTCCATGCCCGAATCAAGGTCCGAATCAATGGGGAATCGGTCGAGACGACGGTTGGCCGTATGCTCCTCAGGGAGATCCTTCCCGAAGAGATTCCCTTCGGACTGATCAATAAGGTGATGAAGAAGAGCGACATGGCCAATCTCATTGACTACTGCTACCGGTTCTGCGGCGATAAGAAGACCGTGCTGCTCTCCGACCGCTTAAAGAGCCTGGGATACCGTTACGCCACGACCGCCGGGCTTTCCATCTCCGTGGATGATATGCTCATCCCTTCCAATAAAAAGGACCTTCTGCAAGAGGCTCAGGAAGAGATTGAAAGGGTTCAGGATCAGTATACCGAAGGGTTGATCACCGACGGCGAGCGATATAACAAGGTCATCGACATCTGGGCTCAGGTAACGGAGAATATCGCTGATGTGATGCTGAAAGAACTCGGCAGCGAGACCATTGAGGGGCCAGCGGGGGAAAAGAGGATGATCGATAGTTTCAATCCCATCTATATGATGGCAGACTCCGGAGCGAGAGGGAGCGCCCAGCAGATGCGGCAGTTAGCCGGGATGCGGGGGCTGATGGCGAAACCCTCCGGAGAGATCATCGAGACCCCTATCACGGCCAACTTTCGCGAGGGCCTCACGGTCCTCCAGTACTTCATCTCGACCCACGGCGCACGAAAGGGCCTGGCCGATACCGCTTTGAAGACGGCCAATGCAGGATACCTGACCCGGCGGCTGGTCGATGTGGCACAGGATGTGGTGATCAGGGAAAATGACTGTGGCACTCTGGACGGCATTGAAGTCGAGTCGCTCATGGAGGGGGGAGAGATCATCGAATCGATGAGGGAACGTATTCTGGGCCGGGTGGCTCTGGAGGATATCCGGGACCCCTTTACCGATGAGGTGATCGTCAAGGGCAACGAAGAAATTGACGAGGCCCTTGCGGAGCGCATTGAGGATTCGGGGACGGATAAAGTAAAGATCCGCTCCGTGCTCACCTGTAAATCGAGACGGGGGGTTTGCGCCCTCTGCTATGGAAGAGATTTAGCTCGAGGAAGACTGGTCAATGCGGGAGAGGCGATCGGGATCATCGCGGCCCAGTCCATTGGCGAGCCCGGCACGCAGTTGACCATGCGGACCTTTCATATCGGAGGAGCGGCCAGCCGCCGGGCTGAGCAGACAACACTCGAGAGCCGGATTGAGGGAAAGATTAAATTTATCAGCCTCAAAACGGTCAAGAACCGCGAGGGGCATCTGATCGTGATGAACCGGAACGGCGAAATTGCCGTTCTCGATGAGAACGGAAGGGAACGCCGCCGTTACTCCGTCATCTACGGAGCCAAATTGAGGGTGAAGGATGGGCAAAAGGTGAAGGAAGGGGAGATGCTGGCGGAATGGGATCCCTACTCCAT
>JASEHH010000130.1 GCA_030017685.1 Thermodesulfobacteriota bacterium
CTCTTCTTTCCCCCTTGTGTCCAGCAACCCAGGTTATGGGTAAGGATCAGTTTGGAAAAGGGGGATAGAGTGGGATTTCATAGCGATTTTCTATAATTCTTGGGATGACGTGAAAAATAAAGCTAAACCACAAAGGTCTTCGGAAGCAGAGAAAAACAGCCAGGACCGGGATCCCTCTGCATCGGATCTAAACCAGGTCGAATTTCATCGGCATGGTCTCGCCCTGGTCCCTGACCCAGCAGACAGGAAACCTGGCGTCACCTTCTTTTTGAAGGGAAATGGGAATGAACCCGATCTGAGGATCTGTTCCTGTTCCACCTCAAGAAGAGAGACCTGCCCCCATATTTTGAAACTTGTCAAGCTATATAGAGCTCTCCAGCAAGAATATGGAGGACGATCACCTCAGGATGCCTTCCGGTTAAGCATCTGGTATCGAATGGCCACCATATTGGCCAATGGGTGCCAGGAGACGACAGGATCCGTCCGTCTTCAATTTTTGGATCTGGAATCTAAAAGGGCTCTCAGAGTCCTTGGCTCCGATGGTAAAGAGATGCTTTCCTATCTTTCAAAGTTCTCTGACGCTATCCGTTTCCTGGAGCGATTGGGCCAGGTTCCAAAAGAGAATGCCGTTCCCCACAGAGGAGCCCTCTTGGAGGATCTTGCACGCATGACGCTTTCACATGCGGAACATATCATGGGGGACAGGGGGGTCAAGACGATTCGTCGGGTCTTGGAGGAGAGTTTCTAGTGTAGTGTTACAGTAATGACCTTACAATTTTGTCATTCCGGACTTGATCCGGAATCCAGTCTTTTCTGTCTGGATTCCCGCTTTCGCAGAGATTTTAAAGGTACAGTTTATTTTACGTTTAGGCCATCTCTTTCTATTTTAGCTGAGAATTAGGCCGCAATTGTGTCCAATTAATTATGGCGGTTTTCTTAAAAACATGACTCCCAAAAGCCTATTTTTAGGGTATTCCATGTTCTACCAAAAAACTCGGCTCCAGAAATTACCGCCATATTTTATTTTACTACAAATGCGGCGAGTCAATCCATTGTCTCGAATATGTCTAATGCGCCAGAAAAGAAATGTAAAATTATGTGCCACCTTAAAATCTCTGCTTTCGCGGGAATGACATTTTCAGGGTTATTGTAAAGCTGTTATTGAAACACTACACTAGTATCGGCTTGCCTATCACGGATTTCGCGAATTCGGAGACAAAGGGATCAACTTCCATCCCTCCATTGAAGAGGCTTCTGGCGCATTCACAGTGACTTGCAGACGTTTTGGAGATGATCCCATTTTTCGCATGGTTATTCCACGGGGAAGAGTGAAGAGTTTGCTTATTGTTTTTAAAGAATTCCTCCCAAACCAGCACGGTCTTTCAATCCATCCCATTCCCCTGAAGTCGATCTTTAAGATCTCCATAAACACGGAGCTGGATCTGGAGGTCAGGCCTATCATCCAGGTTCTCCAAGAGGGTGGCGAGGCGAAATTCTTTGATAGAGAAGACTTAGAACGTTTCCGATACGGAGATTTGATCTATATCAAGGAACTGGGAATACTGGCCGAGATCGAACCCCCAGGAGAGATACCACGGAAGTTCGCGGCTCCGGTCAGGATGGTTCTTAAGAAATCTCAAGTTCCCAGTTTTTTGCAGGAGTTTGGAGATGAACTTCAGGATGGCCCCCACATCATTGATGCCTCGGTGAAGAGTCTCAAGATTTACAAGCAATTTGACAGGGTTGAGATAGCTCCTGGAGCCTTAGACCGGGACTGGTGCTGGCTTTCCGTCCGTTATGGCTTTGGTAACTCATCCATTTCCCTTGCGGAAATCCTTCGTGCAAAGAAGGAGGGGCAACGTTTTATCCCCTTCACCGATGGATGGGTGGACTGTCAATCTCAGGATTTTGAAGGTCTTAACCCGGGTCAGTTTTCAGTGGAATCGCTAACCAATTCATCCGACCAGTTAAAGCTCTACCGCATGGACGTCCTTCGTTTGAAAGCCACAAGCCACCGACCTTTCCATGTGTCCGGTGAGGGTGAGGCAGTTTCCTCGTTTATAAGAATGCTCGATTTAAAGCCTGCAGCACCCTTGCCAGAATTGGATGGAATGACTTCGCCCTTGAGACCTTACCAGAAATTGGGGGTGGAATGGCTTCTTTTCCTATTTGAAAACGGCTTGGGAGGTCTTTTGTGTGACGACATGGGTATGGGCAAGACGCACGAGGTCATGGCCCTCATGCTATTACTGTGGAAGCATATGGGCGTGAAGGAACCCTTTCTGGTTGTCTGCCCTACCACAGTCTTAAGCCACTGGCGTGGCAAAATCTTAGACCATGCAAAAGGCTTAAAAGCGGCGGTTTTTCATGGAGGGCAGCGTGATCTTGAGGAAACGCTTAAAGATAATGACGTGCTGCTCACATCCTATGGTATCCTCCGAAATGATATTGAACAGTTGAAGCAGATCTCATTCTCCCTTGCGGTATTTGATGAAATACAGAATATCAAGAATCCTGAGACCCTGGCCTACGAGGCTGCCAGGAATCTCAAGGCAACAATAAAGCTTGGCGTTACAGGAACCCCAATCGAAAACAGACTGACTGAGCTGAAAGCTCTTTTCGACCTGACGGTTCCCGGCTACTTTGGGACCGATGAAGATTTCGCTACACGGTATGTCAAACCCATTGAAGAGGATTTGACCAGTTCAAGGCGGGAGGCACTGGCCAGATTTATCTCTCCCTTCACGCTTCGCCGCCTGAAAAAGACAGTTCTCGAGGAATTGCCAGAAAAGATAGAGGATATTCGAATGTGCGGCCTCAGCGAAGACCAAACGAAACTTTATCGAGATGCCATCTCTTCAAGGGGTGAAGGGTTGATCGAGGTCCTAAAGCGAGGCGAAGAACCGATACCCTATATCCACATCTTTGCATTGCTTAATCTGCTCAAACAGATCTGCAACCACCCGGCCCTGGTCGAGAGTAGGGTAGATGATTTTGACAAATATCAATCCGGCAAATGGGATCTCTTCAAAGAGATTTTCTCGGAGGCTTTCGACAGCGGTCAAAAGATTGTTGTCTATAGCCAATTCCTCGGAATGATTGGAATCATAGAGCGATATTTGAAAGGACTTGGTGTGGGTTTTGTTACCCTGACCGGAGCGAGCCGGAAGAGGGGTGAGATTGTTTCCCGGTTTAACGAAGACCCGGATTGCCGGCTTTATGTAGGGAGCCTGAAGGCAGGAGGGACGGGAATTGACCTTGTGGCGGCTTCTGTTGTCATTCATTACGACCGTTGGTGGAATGCGGCGAGAGAAGATCAGGCTACCGACAGGGTTCACAGGATCGGGCAGAGGCGGGGCGTTCAGGTCTTCAAGCTGGTGACAGAAGGGACCCTGGAAGAGAAGATATCAGCCATTATCGAAAGGAAACGAAACCTAATGGACAGCATTGTGAGAGAGGACGATCCGGGTTTGCTGAAGACCTTTTCCAGGGAGGAATTGATTCAAATTCTTTCCGTTCCTCCATGATTTTCTTTAATAACTCGACGATTGCTTTTCATAAATAATCGGAGACAATTGATTTAGACATGAACTCACTGGAAGAAAATATTGACTACTTACCTAACAAGAGTCATTGAAAAATTGGGGTCAGACATAAATAATTAAATATTGAAAGCGGGAATCTAATATAATATCAGAGGGTCTTGGCGAGAAAACAAGTATTCATAAATAAGAAATTAGTCATGACTGGCCCCATTTCATAGGGTCATTGAAAAACTCCCCTACCTCCCTTCCGAGATTCTTTAGCTGTTCCGATTCTGAAATGCTATTAGCGAGAAAGTAGATGGCAGGCTTGCCTTCGATAAACTCCTTCACGAGTTGCGTCTTACCTACTCTGCGCCTTCCGTAGAGAACGACGAACTGGAAGGCTTCTTCTTTGTATAGTTTCTCAAGGAAAGCAAGTCCTTCTTCTCGATTGACAAATTCCACGCGTAGTCTCCAGCAGTATAATTGTGTTTAGTATAATCGTCATTATACAGAGCCTGTTGCACAAAGCCACTTTCCGTGCTTCGACAAGCCTGTCCTGAGCGAACCGTTCACCCTTCGAGAACCTCAGGGCGAACGGAGAGTCGAAAGGCTCAGCACGAACGGAAAAGTCCATGATTTCAATATAAACTCCGTTCACCCTGAGCCTGTCGAAGGGTGTTTTAGCATTTGTGCAACAGGCTCTTAATCCATACAAAATATTCCGTTAGACAATAATCCGTTTATTATGATATATTTATCTATAATCTGAGAAAATACTGAAAGAGTAGTAGGGAGTAAACCCCGTTAGAAATTCCAGCGGGGCATTATTTCTAACGGGGTAAATGGCTGATGATGTCCAAAGAAGTTCCAAAGAAAAGAATAGTATCATTCCTTACAGAGAGAATCCCTGATCTCATTGCTATCTATCTATTTGGGTCATCCGTTCAGGGGACACCGGGTTTAGAAAGTGATATTGATCTGGCAATCCTTCCCGTTCAACCCTTGAATCCCCTGGAAAGATGGAATTTAGCGCAGGATCTTGCCAGTTTATTAAAGCGTGAAGTTGACCTTGTTGACTTACGAAAAGCATCAACAGTCATGCGGATGCAAATCATTTCATCAGGTCAATATTTGTATGAGTCTAATAGGCAGGAAAGAGACCGTTTTGAAGATTATGTTTTCAGTTCCTATGCCCGTCTAAACGAGGAACGTAAAGAAATTATTAAAAAAGTCCAAGAACAAGGGACAATTTATGGATGATGTGAAATTAAATAAAGCGGCCATCATTGAGCGGTGTGTCACACGCATCCGGGAAGAATATGGAGGTGATGGGAGGAATCTTTACGAGAATTACACGAAACAAGACTCAATCATATTGAATATCCAGAGGGCATGTGAAGCAGTTATAGATCTGGCAATGCACGAAGTTCGTCTCCATCATTTAGGGGTTCCTCAGGAAAGTCGGGAAGCTTTTTCTTTGCTTTATCAAGCTGGATTAATCACCAAAGAGCTTGGAGACCACATGATGGCTATGGTGGGATTCCGAAATATCGCTGTACACGATTATCAAGAACTGAACCTTGACATTGTCAAGCAGATTGTAGAGAAACATTTGGATGATTTTCTCGATTTTGCGAAGACAATGATCAAAAAAGCCTGATTTTGCTTATGGGAACCTCTAATAATTCCCAGTTTGTCACTCCCGCGTAGGCGGGAGTCCAGTAATGTCAAAAACTTATGGATTCCTGCTTTCGCAGGAATGACATTTTTAGAGGTAACCTTATACTTTAAACCAACCAAGGATGCCAAAGATTTGTTCACCACAAATTATCCCCAAAGGCCTGATTAATAGTCCATGTCGGGTTTGCCATCCACGAACCATGTGAATTATAAATCCCTCCCTTGCTTCCCTTTGCTAAAGAGGGGTTGAGGAAAGATTAACATCAGAGATGAACCCATTAGATCAAAGAATTGACTACTTACCCACGAATCCCGGTGTCTATCTTTTTAAAGATAGGAAGGGAATGGTTCTCTATGTGGGGAAGGCGGGGAATATCAAACACCGGGTCCATTCCTATTTCCAGAGGACGGAGGAGAAGGATGCGAAGACTCTGACGATGTTAGAAAAGGTAGCGGATATTGATGCGATCGTGACCCATACGGAGAAAGAAGCCCTGATTCTGGAAGACAACCTCATTAAGGAGCATCATCCCCGGTACAATGTGAAGTTGAGGGATGACAAGAGGTATCCCTGCCTCAGACTCTCTATCGAAGAAGAGTTTCCAACCCTCAGCATTGTGAGAAAGATTAAGAAGGATCGATCCCTTTACTTCGGTCCTTATTCCTCTGCGACTTCACTGAGGGAGACATTGAAACTGATCCGGAGAATCTTTCCCATTCGCACCTGCCACAATACCAGATTTTTAAATCGTATAAGACCCTGCATCAATTATGAGATGGGCCAATGTCCTGGACCCTGTTGCGGGAAGATCGATCCGGTTCAGTACAGGGAAATCATCCGTCAGACAAGGATGTTTCTCGAAGGTAAGAACAGAGATCTCCTCGCGAGATTGAAGAGGAAAATGGATAAGGAGTCGGAACAGCTCCATTTTGAAAAAGCTGCCAGGAGCCGCGATCAGATCGAGCATATCAAAAAGGTGATCGAGAAACAGAAGATCGTTTCCCGTGACTTCGTTGATCAGGATGTGATTGGGTTTTATCGAGAGGATCATACTGTTGTCATCCATCCCCTTTTTGTCAGGGCAGGAAAACTCCAGGGAGGAAGAGGGTTTACTTTTCCCTCCATGGGTCTTCCTGACAAAGAGGTTCTTTCTTCCTTTCTCCGGCAGTACTATCGCGAAGATCGATTCATCCCGGAACGAATTTTGATCCCGCAATCCATTCCCGAACAGGGCCTCGCAGAGGAATGGTTGACGGAGATGAAAGGGAAAAGAGTCTGGATACTGGTTCCCCAGAAGGGGGATAAGAAGGAACTTCTCCAGATGGCCTGTGATAATGCCGAGAAGTTTCTTATTGCAAAAATTGATTATGAAGAGGAGAGGGTGAAACTCCTTGAAGCCCTGAAGGAAAGACTCAGCCTCAACAGAACCCCTAAAAGGGTTGAGGCTTTCGATATTTCCAATCTCCAGGGTGGCGATGCAGTGGGATCGATGGTTTCCTTTGAAGATGGGGAACCCACCAAAGAGCGATACCGACATTTCAGGATTAAGACCGTGGAAGGAGCGGACGATTACGGGATGATGTATGAAGTGCTCCTTCGTCGCTATCGAAGGGCTGTTGAAGAGAATGATCTTCCTGATATGGTCTTACTGGACGGGGGGAGAGGACATCTCAATGTGGCGCAGGAGGTGTTTAAGGAACTGGGGATGAAAGGGGTTGATCTCCTCAGCCTGGCTAAAGCGAGAAGGGTAGGGGACCGCCGTTTTCACATTGAAAAGTTAGGGGAAAAGGTCTTCCACCCCCAACATAAGGAGCCGATCGTTTTAGGGAAACAATCTCCACTCCTTCGCTTTCTTGATCGGATCCGTGACGAAGCCCACCGCTTTGCCATCACCTATCATAAGAAGGTGAGAAAGAAGGGGACTATCCGCTCCGTCCTGGAAGAGATTCCGGGAATAGGGAAAACCCGGCAGAGTGAGCTATTAAAATATTTTGGTAGTGTCGAAAAGATTAAAGAAGCCCCTTTGGAAGCCTTGATGGAAGTTCCTAAAATGACTCCGAAATCAGCCCGATCCGTCTATGATTTCTTCCATCCCAAACAGAAATAATCGCTTGACTTCTACCCGGTTTTATTAAAAAATGGACTCAGTTTTAAGCGGATACTCTAATTCAATTCTACAGGAGGTGTTCGTATGAAGGCAAAAATTTTGAGCATGATTCTTCTGTTAACCTTTTGTTTGGCCCTTCCAACCGGAGCGCTGGCCAAGACAGAAATCCAGTGGTGGCACGCCATGACAGGCTTCCTGGGTGAGAAGGTCAATGAGATCACCCAAAAATTTAACGCCAGCCAGACAGAGTATGAGGT
>JASEHH010000131.1 GCA_030017685.1 Thermodesulfobacteriota bacterium
GTGCCCAAAACCTTGCCGCCCATCCGGGCAACTTCCTGATTGAAGAGGTTCTTGAAATGAAATCCATAGGGAGAGTTGGGATAAAAAACGGCAAAGGTGCGAAGCTCCAGCTCCCTGACGGCAAAGGCTACAAGCCCCTGAACCTGATCCAGCGGAGCAAGTGAATTCTGAAAGACGAAATCTCCTTTTCCGGATGAGGGCTCTTTTTGAGAGAAGCTGAGGAGGGGGACTTTTAGTTGTTGAGCTTTTTTCGAGGCTCTGTCCACATTCATACTGAGGAGGGGGCCGATGATGGCTATCACCTTTTCAACTTTTGCCAGTTCCTCCACCGCCTTTTCTGCTTCGGATGGGCTGCCCTTGGAATCACGGATCACCAGAGAGATGAGAGGAGGCTTCTCCCGCGATTCCTTCTCTTTTAAGGCCAACCGAACTCCCTGAAGAGCCTTTTCTCCGAAAGGCTTATGTATTCCGCTCAGAGGCAGGATAATGCCAACTAAATATTTCGATTTTTTGGGGGTAGGGATCGATTCGGAGACCTCTTTAACCTGGCCTACGTAGTCCATCCCGGGATACTCCTTTTCCAGCTCATTTAACATTTTCCTGGCAATGAGATCATATCCCCAGTTTTTTGCCATCTGAGCCAGTTTTAATTTAGCATAACCTCCGGCATAAGCCCCCCGGTGAGCCGACTCAATCAGGTTTAATTCCTCTTCTGTATCAAACGTATCGATGACCGCTCTGACCTTCTTTTTTAGTTCTTCATGGGGTTGTCCTGTGACGAGAAGGCCCTTTCCGTACCATAATAAGGCATTAGCCCGATCTTTCAATTCGAGGTGATTATCGCCGAGAAGGGTGAAGAGCTGAACCATTCGCGGAGGAACAAGAAAGGTTGAAACCAGATCATTGAGAGCCCGAATTGCATCCCTGTGTCTCTTGAGCTGGGTATAGCAGATGGCCATTCTGAATCTGGCTTCGTTCAGGAGGGGGCTCTGGGGATGTTCAATGGTCAACCTTTTGAAACGCCACAGGGCTTTTTCAATCTCTCCTCTTGAGAAGAGGATTTCGCCTTCTCTGAAGAGAAGCGAATCTTCCGGAGCGGGAGACCTGGGTTGGGATAGAACAGGGCTCTGAATGGCAACAAAGAGAAGAAGGAGACAGAGGATTAAGTTCCACTCAATTTTCGATTGCAGATTTCGCCTGCCTGCCCCGCCCTCGGTCGGGACCGGGGCCGGCGAGGCAGGGATTGCGGATTTTAAAAAATGGGAACTGGAAAACAATTCTTTTTTAACCTTTATTCCTTTTGCTGATCGACAGGGGTGATGTAATAAATTTCGGGGAGGTTACGGTAGCCCTCATTGAAGTCGATCCCATAACCTACGATAAAGATATCCTCGATCTCTTTTCCGAGGTAGTCGGCTTCAACCGTCACTTCCCGGCGGGCTTTCTTGTCCAGAAGGGCACAGATCTTTATGGAGCGGGGACTCGAAAGGGCCAGCCGTTCTTTCAGGAACTGGAGCGTCCGTCCACTATCGACGATATCTTCGATGATGAGCACATCCTTTCCCTCAATCGGGATTTCAATATCCTTGCTGATCTCAACCAGACCGGAGCTCTTCATATCGGCGCCGTAACTGGCCAGCCTGACGAAATCGACCTTCACCGGAATCCGGAGATGACGGATCAGGTCGGAAAGAAACATGAAGGCCCCCTTCAGAATACAGACAAGGATCAGTTCCTTTCCGATATAATCTCTGGAAATTTGGTCCGCCAAACTTTTTACGATTGAGGCGATCTCCTTAGCGGTGAGCAGGCGATTCAAACGGTCCATAGGTTTTAGAGGTCATGCTCCAGGATGATGATCTCCGTCTTCTGCGGAAGGGACGCTTTGTCGAAGGTTGCCTCACTGGTTCCGGTCCGGTTCAAAGCAGGCTTTCCCTTGAGAAAGTCTTCGACCGGTGCAATGGGAAATCCGCACTTGTCTGTTTTGAAGTGCATGGGGATGAGGACTTTGGGTTTGATCTGCTCAGCCACACGGGCTGCCTCTTTGGCATCGATCGTAAAAAACCCTCCCACAGGGATGAGGAGGATGTCCACAGGACCAATCTCTGCCAGCTCCTTTTCGCTCAGGATATGGCCGAGGTCTCCCAGGTGGCAGACCTGAATCCCGTCGACCTGAAGGTTAAAGATGGTATTGGTTCCTCGTTCGCTTCCCTTGGATGGATCGTGATAGGTGGAGATCCCTTTAATGGGAACCCCTTTGATCGCCTTCGAACCGCTTCCCTTAACCACCTGCGGAGACCCCGGAAGGCTTTTCGTATCGTTGTGGTCAGCATGATCGTGGCTGGTGAGGGCGATATCCGCCTGGTCTCTTATCTTGCCGTAGGAGAGTTGGCCCCCGAAGGCCCCTGGTTCATAAGGATCGAGGATGATTTTGATTCCCTGATCAGAGGTGATCAAAAAGGCCGCATGACCGTACCATTTGATCTTCATAGAAACCTCCTCTTTGCTCAAAGTCCTGGTCGATGAACGATAAACAATGAACGATGAACAATAAACCCTACTTTTTCTTTAATTTGACCTCAACCGCTTTTTTCTTTCCCTCCATCGTTCCTTTCTTATCCCGCCGGTCGTCAATCCTGATGGTGGTCAGAACCCGCTGGGCCTTCTTCTTGAACGGAGCCTCATGCATTTTCATCACCACGCGCATCAGGTCCTTGAGATCACCTTCAAGATTGGATCCCATCGAAGTGAGTTCGTGTTTGATCTTTTTTTCTTTCTGCAAAATCCGCACGCATTCCGCTACATAAGGACTGAGACTCGTGCCCGATGTCCCTATGGGAACCACGCTGACGTCTAAAATGGCCATAACTAACCTCCTGAATGATTTTAGATTCTTAATATTTACCATTGCGTCCCTAAGTTGTCAACGAATTTGACAAAAAGAAGTATCTTTTTCTTCCCAATTGTTGTATAAAGGTATTGATTCTCTATGAGCCCCCAACAGGACGTTTCAACTCTTATAGCTTTTACGGCGGGACTCCTCTCCTTCGTCTCGCCCTGTGTTCTTCCGCTCGTCCCTTCCTATATTACTTACATCACCGGAGTTTCCTTCAAAGATCTGACCGATGAAAGAGCCAAATCAAGAGTCCGGTGGGCGACCATTCTGCATTCCCTCCTCTTCATCGCTGGATTTTCAACCGTCTTCATCCTGATGGGCGCTTCCGCCTCTTTTCTGGGGCAGGTATTGGTCGAATATCAATCCTGGATTATGAAGGTGGGAGGGGTGCTCATCATCGTTCTGGGGATTCATTTCACCGGGATCATCAACATCCCCTTCTTGCAGATGGAGAAACGATTTGAATTGCGAAAAAAGCCCCTGGGCTATCTGGGCTCTTTCCTCGTAGGAGTTGTCTTTGCGGCAGGATGGACTCCCTGTATCGGTCCCATCCTCTCTACCATTTTGATCTATGCAAGCACTTCAAAAAATTATATGACCGGCGTCTATCTTTTAACGGTCTATTCCATGGGGCTTGGCATTCCTTTCTTTCTTTCCTCCTTGGCCTTCAATGCTTTTCTCTCAGCCTTCGATAAAATCAAACGGTATATGAGATGGGTCACCCTCATCAGCGGGATTTTCCTAATTATTATCGGGATCCTTTTTTTGACCGATACCTTCCGGGAGATCAACATCTTTTTCAACCTGTTAACCAATCCCTAAACCCAGCTTTGCTGGGAAACTCGAAATTCGAATTTCTAAACCCGAAACAAATCTCAAACCCGAATTTCCAAATTCCAAACAATGATGGAATCGTAAAAAGTCGTCATTCCCGTGAAAACGGGAATCCAGATAATTCTAACTACTTGAAAATACTGGATTCCTGCTTGCGCAGGAATGACTGATAATGGGCTTTTCAGACTTTTTACGAAACCATCAACAATATGCGTTTAGAAATTTTGAATTTTGGACATTGGATATTGTTTCGAATTGATCCCTTCGGGATGCTTCGCACGGATTTCGCCTGCCTTCGCCGAAGCGCCTGCCCGCCGCACGAGACTTCTGCAGGCGAGGCTACGCGCAGGCAGGTGCTTCGGATTCAAGGTTACTGCCGGATGCTCATCAGGGTAAAGATTCCGGCGAGACCAAAGATGAGGGTCGGGGTCCATGCGGCGACGAAAGGGGGGAGAACTCCTGATTTTCCAAAGGAGAGAAAGACGTAAAAGGTCACCCCATAGGCAAATCCGATCATCACACTGATCCCGATACTCAAGGCCACCCCTCCTGACCTGCCGGTCTTGAGGGCAAAAGGAATACCAATCAGGACCATGATCAGGTTTAAAAACGGATAGGAAAGTTTCGAGTAGAGGTCCGCCAGATACCGGGTAGCATCATAACCCGAGACCTGGATCTTCTGGATATAGTTCCGGAGTTCGGTGTAGCTCATCTCCCTTGACTGACGCTCGATCCTCTGAAAAGATTCCCAGTCCTCCGGGAGGGAAAACTCCTGTTCCAAAAAGGGGACTGTTCGAATAGACCCCCCCTCTCCGAACTCCCTGATGGACCCTTGATAGAATTTCCATTTCCCATCGGTCCATCTTGCTTCCCGGGCATCGATCCGCCGAGTGCAACGGAACTGATCATCCATTTGATAGAGGGTGATTCCTTTCAATACTTTCTCCTTCGCATCTAACAGTTGAATATTGAAGATGCCGCGGTCGCTATGGTACCAGAGCTTGTAATTTTTGAAGAAACTGGTTTGCTGTTCCTTCCGCACTTTAACCGAAAGAAGATACCGAGTTTTCTGGTTGGTCAATGGAACCAGATATTCGTTTCCTAAGAACGAGAAGAGACTGATGAAAAGTGCGATGATGAATAAAGGGATGGTAATTCGATAGAGGCTGACACCTCCTGCCTTCATGGCTGTAATCTCGCTGTGACGGGAGAGGGTCCCCAACGTAAGAAGGATGGAGAGCAAAACCGCATAGGGAAGGGTCCATTGAAAGATCACCTCGGGGATTTTATAGAGGAGGTATTCGAAGATGAGGAGGAACGGGGCTTGGTGTTTGATGAAGAGGTCCACCTTCTGAAAGAAGAGGACGACAATATAGATAAGGATCAAACCGCTCAGGCTGAGAAGGAAGACCTTCAGATATTCACGGATGACATAACGGTGCAGAACCCAATAACTTTCAAACATCTTCGAAAAGCCCTTTCCACTTCCTCTGGATGAAATCGAATGCCTCCGTTATCCAGACCAGGGGTTTTAAGGGGGCTTCCTGGGAGGCCCTGATTAAAAGGTAGATTCCAAAAACTCCGAAGAGGAGGTTGGGAGCCCACCCGGACAGAAAAGGTGGTATTGTTTTTCTAATCGCGAGGATTTCCGAGGCAGTGAGGGAGATGTAATAGGTGAGAAGGATGAGAAGGCTGAGCACAAATCCGTAGGACCTTCCTGAACGACGGGGCTGAATCCCCAGCGGAACTCCGAGCAGACCGAAGACAAGACAGGAGAAGGGGATGGCATATCGCTTATGGAGTTCGACCTCCTGGGGTGTGATATCCTCTCCTAATGATTTCTTCTTCTCCATCTTCTCTTTGATATCATCGATCGACATCTCATGCTCTCTCAGCTTCTTCCCCACCGCGGCGAAGGTCTTAGCCAGTTCGAGTCTGAGATCATAGGTGTCGAATTGCATCTTTTGATAGATATTCGTTCGAGGCTCAAATCGGTGGATATCTCCGCTAAGGAGGCGCAGGACAACCTCCTGGGACTTCGGGTCGCTGACAAGAAAGCCCTCTCTGGCGAAGATGGTATTGACCTTCTCTTTATCCCTCTCATCATAGATGAGAATGCCTTCCATCTTCTTGCCCTGGATCGGAACTTTATCGACATAGATGACAAATCCATCGAAGACATCGTTGAAGACCCTCTCTTTGATTTCAATATCCGCCTTTGATTGTGCCATCAGATAGAGCGTTGCCTTGAATCCACGGTTTCCCCAGGGAAGGCCATAGATGACCAGGAAGAAGGTGAGGAGGTAGGTTCCGATGGAGAAAAGGAGAACAGGAAGATAGAGTTGATAAAGGCTCATCCCGGAGGCTTTAAAAGCGGTAATTTCACTGTCACCGGATAGCCTTCCGAAGGAGAGGAGGATGCCCAGGAGGAAGGCCATCGGAATGGTGAAGATGAGGAACGATGGGGAGATGAAAAGAAGGAGCATGAGAATCTGTGAAAGGCTGACTCCTCGGGTCACAATCAGTTCGATCAATTTAAGGATCTTGTCCATGAGGAGGATGACGGTGAAAGTCATCAGGCCGATGAGAAAGATCGGAAAGATCTCCTTCAGAATATAGAGGTAGGTCGTTTTTTTCATGGAAATCTCGATAAGGGGCATCCTGAACTACGTTGAGTTCAGGACCATCCTGCACCCTACGTGGTGCAGGGCGGTCATGTTTTTAAGTATTCTAAGGGGAGCGGGAGGGGATGTCAACCCTTCGACTCCACAGTATAAATGAAATGGCTTGCCTTAAGTACGAGACTTCGGCGAGCTTAGTCGAGTCGCTCAGTCCGAGGGCTCAGGGTTGACCCTGAGCGGCACTTCTTTCCTCAGCCTTCGAATACAGGGCTTAATGCCGTCGAATGGGTCAAGAAATGGCTCGAAAAACTTGACAAATTCCTATGGATGGATTAGTGTTTACCCAGATCGCGGGGTGGAGCAGTCCGGTAGCTCGTCGGGCTCATAACCCGAAGGTCGCTAGTTCAAATCTAGCCCCCGCTACCAAAACCATCAAGGGGTTGCAGGAATTGCAACCCCTCTTTTTTTAGTTGACATAAGGGTCAATTTGACTATAGATAATAAGTCGAAGCAGAAGCAAGGATCGCAAACATAGATTGGGGAGAGCGATGAAGATTAAGGTGTTGGGGTGTTCAGGAGCGGAGTTTCCTGGACGAAAACCTTCCAGTTTTCTTTTGGATGATAAGATCCTATTTGATGCAGGGAGTCTGACCAAGGCCCTGGATATCAGAGGGCAGAGGAGAGTCGAGTATATCTTCATCACCCATGCCCATCTCGACCATGTTATTGGAATTCCATTTCTCTTGGACAATATCATTGTTAGCAATATTTGGCACAGGGTAAACATCATCGGCATCCCCCCTGTGTTGAAGGCGATTAAAAAGAACATCTTGAATAATTCGATCTGGCCGGATTTCACCGCCATTCCGGATATTGATAGCGGAATTGTCGGATTTATCGACCTCAAACCGGGTCAGCCAATGAAAATCGATGGTTATACGGTGACTCCCTATAAGGTCCGCCACTCCGTTCCTGCGGCAGGATATCTCATTGAGAGTGAAAAAGGGAGAAAGGTCTTTTATACGGGCGATACGGGCCCAACGAGTTCAACCTGGGAGAAGTTAAAAGGCAAAAGGATTGATTCCCTGATCATCGAGGTCTCATTTCCAGAAAAGATGG
>JASEHH010000132.1 GCA_030017685.1 Thermodesulfobacteriota bacterium
AATCGGATCAGGTTAAAGAAATTATCGAACAAAGCCAGGCTTTTGTGGAGGAGATAAAACGTTTCCTGAACCAGTGAGATATACACAGCAACTTAAGTCCGAGCCTCTTCATCATGGCTACGTCAAGACTCTAATAGGAGGTGACAACCAATGACCGGTGGGGACGATCTCCTCAAAAAAGTGGTGGACCGAATTTTGACTGTCGCAAAACCAGAACGAATAATTCTGTTCGGCTCCGCAGCGACAGGCTCGATGACGCGTGACAGTGACTTGGATCTACTGGTTGTCGAGCGTGATTTTAAGAGTCAGAGGGAGGAAAGTACTCGGTTACGGAAAGCCTTAGGGGACCTTGGCATTCCCGTGGATGTTTTTGCCATGACCCCTGAACGCTTTGAAGAAACCAAAGGAGTGATTGGGGGATTGGCCTACCCCGCTAACAAGTATGGAAAGGTAATTTATGAAGCCACCTGAGGTAATAAAGACAGAATTTACACGCGAATGGGTCCGGAAGGCAGAATCCGATTTCAAAACTGCATCGCATCTCTTAAAAAGCAGTCCTGATCTCGCGGAGGGAATGGCATTCCATTCTCAGCAGGCAGCGGAAAAATATTTAAAGGCTTTTCTGGTTTGGCATCAGATTGAATTCCAAAAGACTCACGATATTGATGCCTTATTGAGACTTGTAGGAAAGGTGGACGATAAACTTCCAGAAATCCTGCGAGATGCTGTAGCGCTAACTCCTTACGGGGTGGATTATCGTTATCCAGGCGAGTATCCGGAGGTCACAAGGAGCGATGCGGAAAGGGCGCTCCGGCTGGCCGATCGTGTTCGCGCGGAAGTCCGGAGCCGCCTGCCACATCTTATTTTTGAATGAAGAACGGAGTGAGATCCTATGGAACCCTGGTACAAAGTTGCAATGCCGAGAAAGGAAGTTCGAGAAGGTCGGTCGTTCAACCCGGATGAGTTTGCGATTGCCCTTGAACAAGTTATTGCTGGGACGGCCCCCGAAGACTACCGGGAGCCAAAACTGTTCTTTTCTCGAACCTGCTTCACACGAGCCCTTTGTGAGCATACAGGGATGACACTTCGCCGATTGGCCGGTAAAACCGAGAATACAGCTCCCATCCTTGCTCTGATCACCCAATTCGGTGGGGGTAAGACCCATACACTGACAGCCCTTTATCACTTAATTCAAAATAGGGACAAGGCAAGAAAGATTGAAGAATTGAGTAAGCTTCTTCAAGAGACTGGTCTCCCGGAAATCCCGGTCGCTCGTGTGGCGGTATTTGTGGGGAATGCGTGGGATCCCTCCGTAGGGGCTGAAAACCCATGGATTGACATTGCTCGCCAGCTTGCGGGAGATGATGGGATTACCGCATTAGGACCTGAAGCCAAGACAAAGGCCCCCGGAACGAATAATCTCCGAAAGCTCATAGAGGCGGCCGGAGGCCATGTGCTGATCCTATGCGATGAGGTACTCAATTTTCTTAGTCGCCACCGGGATAAAGCCGAGTCCTTCCGGGATTTCCTCGCAAACCTTGTAAGAACTTTGACTGGGACAACGGGAAGCGCTGCGATGATAAGCTTACCCCAGAGCAAGCCAGAAATGAGTGACTGGGATCTAAGGTGGCAGGATATTGTCATTAAAGAAGTTAATCGCGTAGCAAAAAACCTGATTTCAAACGATGAGGCAGAGATTAGCGAAGTGGTTCGACGCCGACTTTTTGAGGATTTGGGAAATGAGCGTACCCGGAAAAATGTGGCTAAAACCTTTGCTGATTGGTGTTTTGAACGAAGAGCACAGCTTCCCCCTGAATGGACGGCGGTGGATACAGCCACTACTGAAACGAAAGCGAGGGATTATTTACAGAGTCGATTTGAGGCCTGTTATCCATTCCATCCATCCACACTATCCGTTTTTCAGAGAAAGTGGCAGGTTCTTCCTCAATATCAGCAAACCCGTGGGACCCTTGCCATGTTGGCCCAGTGGATCTCAATGGCTTTTCGAGATGGTTATCAAAGGGCACGGCGAGAGCCCCTGATTACCCTTGGATCGGCTCCTCTCGATGTTCCTGAATTCCGTGCTGTGATACTGAGTCAACTCGGTGAGCCGAGGCTTGTCCCTGCAATTGAAACAGATATTTCGGGTCCACAATCACATGCTCGAGCACTCGATGCTGATACAAAAGGACCTCTTAAAGATATTCACCGCCGAGTGGGTGCTGCGATCCTTTTTGAATCCTCAGGCGGGCAGATTGAGAAATTAGGACACCTGCCAGAATTACGTTTTGCCTTAGGTGAGCCAGAGGTTGATACAACCTCCATTGATAATGCAGCTTTCGCGCTTGAATCAAAAGCTTTTTTCATCAGTCGTATAGGTTCAGATGGCTTCAAGATCTATCATAAAGCAACGATCCGAAAAGCGGTTAATGACCGTCGTGCGTCACTTGATGAGGATGCAGAAATAAAACCAACGATGAAGAGTCTCGTCAAAAAAGAGTTTGAACGTGGAGCGAGCATTCCTCTCGTACCCTTTCCGAACGATGGGTCAGCTATTCAGGATTCTCCTAAATTAACACTTGTCGTCATGGACCCAGAACTGGAGTGGACCGGCCTGCCTGCCGACCTGCCCGCCAAAGACTCGGCGCAGGCGGGATCTGGAGCGAAGGCAGGAGCTGGTTCTCTGCGCCAACAAATTGCCGCATGGACCAAGCAACATGGAAAGTCTCCCCGACTCTATCCGGGGTCGCTCATATGGTGTCTGAAAAAGCCAGGGCGTGATTTTAGGGAAAAGGTGGAGCTCTGGCTTGCATGGAAGCGAGTTTTTAGTGAAGTGACTGAAGGAACCCTGGGCGCCGATTTTGATCGAGCAGACCGTGCTGATATACAGAGTAAAGTCAAAGATGCCGAAGACGATGCTAAAGATGAAGTCTGGGGTGCGTACCGTTTCGCAGTGATTCTCGATAGCCAAGCAGCTGACGGTCTCAAGCCTATCGACCTCGGTGCAGGCCATGCAAGCAGTGGGGAGACCCTTTGTGGAAGAGTGATCACAGCCTTAAAGTCACAGGCACTTTTAAATGAATCCGTGGGAGCTGGCTACTTAGAAAGGAACTGGCCACCAGCACTTAAGGAATCTGGAGCATGGCCGCTTTCAGGCCTCAGACAGAGCTTCTTGAATGGGTTATTAACCAGATTATTAGATCCAGATTCAATCTTACGGAACAAAATTGTTGAATTTGTAGGCAAAGGTGACTTGGGCCTTGCATCCGGCCAAAAACCAGATGGTACTTATGATCGGATCTGGTTTGAGGAAACAATTTCCTTAGACGAAGTTACGTTTGAAGCTGGTGTTTTTCTGTTGACAAAGGCTAAGGCAAAAGCTCTTAAGGCGGGAATGAAACTGGAACCTGGAGTTGTAGTTAGCCCCGGTCCCGAACCAGTTATTGAAGAATTAAAAGAACGTGAAAAAGAGAAAGAGCCAAGCCCCGGCATTCAAACAAGAACACTTCGCTTGGTTGGGACTGTCCCCCCCGAAATCTGGAACCGATTGGGCACAAAGATCATTCCTAAACTAAAATCAGGTTCAGATCTCAAAATCGGAGTTGATTTTTCGGTTACCGTAAATGCTGATTCTATTCGGAACCTAGAAATTGAACTCCGACAGGTTATCGAAGATCTGGGACTCGCAGGCAAAATCAAGATCGAACAATCAGAATAAGAACCCTGAAAGAAGAAATTGTACTACAAGGCCACTTTGTTAATGCCCCACCTTTAATACATCCTCAAAATAGGCGATCGTCTTTTTCAGGCCTTCTTCTAACGGCACTTCCGGAGTCCAGCCGAGTTTTTCTTTCGCCAGTTCAATAAGGGGCTGACGCTGTTTGGGATCATCGGCAGGGAGGGGTTTGAAGGTGATCTTTGATTTCGACCCTGTCATCCGAATGATCTTTTCTGCCAGTTCGAGAATGGAGATCTCGATAGGATTTCCAAGATTGACCGGTCCGGTAAAATCGTCAGGAGTATTCATCAACCGGATCAAGCCATCGACCATATCGTCCACATAGCAGAAAGAGCGGGTTTGGGATCCGTCGCCATAGATGGTGATGGGTTCATCCCTTAGAGCCTGGAGAATAAAGTTGGAGATGACACGGCCGTCATCGGGGTGCATATTGGGTCCGTAGGTGTTGAAAATACGGGCCACCTTGATCTTGATCCCATGCTGACGGTGGTAATCGAAGAAGAGGGTTTCGGCGCATCGTTTCCCTTCATCGTAGCAGGAACGGGGTCCAATGCAGTTGACATTTCCCCAGTAATTCTCAGGCTGGGGATGGATGGAAGGATCTCCGTAAACTTCGGAGGTTGAAGCCTGAAGGATTTTAGCCTTAAGACGCTTAGTCAGTCCCAACATGTTGATCGAGCCGTGGACATTGACCTTTGTCGTCTGAACAGGGTCATTCTGGTAATGGATGGGTGAAGCAGGGCAGGCCAGGTTATAGATTTCGTCCACCTCCACATAGAGAGGGAAGGTGATGTCGTGGCGGAGGAGTTCGAAGTAAGGGTGATCCAGGAGATGGGCAATGTTTCGTCTGGTACCGGTATAGAAATTGTCCACACAGAGGACATCGTGCCCTTCCTTTAAAAGGCGTTCGCAAAGATGAGAGCCTAAGAAGCCAGCCCCGCCAGTCACCAGAATCCGTTGTTGACCAAGTTCTTTCAATTTCTCCTCCCCAGTGCGATCTTTAGATTCTTCTTGCTTAGCTTCTCTTATCATTTACCGATCACCCTGAGGTTCTCGAAGGGTGAATGATTGAACCGTTCATGCTTCGACAGGCTCAGCACGAACGGTTTTTTCGAATATCCCGAGCAAAGTCGAAGGACAGACTCAGGGCGAACAGAATTTAATTGTTTCTGAAAGACCCTCTCTCCCCACTCCAAACCCTGAGGAACCTTTTTTACTGCCAATCAAAGAACATCTTTATTAATCTCGACCTTGGCTTTTGATCGCAGATGCTGGAGCCAATTTCTGAAGAACTCCTCCTGCTTCTGGTAGGTCAACCGTTTTTCAAGATTCTTCTTGACTGACTGAAACTTATTCGGATCCGCCGGTTCCGAACTGAGAAGCCTCACCACAAAATATCCTTCCTTTGTCCGGAAAACCTCTTTCGGAAGAGGTTGTTTCTCCGTCAGGGAAGAGAGAGAGGCCATCCATTCTCCGGCCGGTCCGATTTTGGGGATCACACCTCCTGTTCGGCTGAAGAGGCCTGTCTCTTCGAGGGAATAACCTTTCCCTCTCAGAACTTCCCGGATCTCTTTCCCCGATTTCATCTGATTGAGAATCTCTTCCGCTGTCTGACGGGCCTTCTCTTCAGTCTTCTTCCCGGCGACCTTGCGGATGACTTCCTCTTTCACCTCCTCCAACGGAGGAATCCGGGATTCCTTTTTGTCCACCAATTTCAGGATGAAAAAATTGGGCGGGATACTGACCACAGGAGAGATCTCTCCTGTTTTTAATGATAAGGCGCTGGAGTGGAAGGAAGGATCCTTACCGATACCCGGGATCTCGTCGCCTTCTTTGAAGAAGCCCGTGGTTTTTATCGGAACATCTTTCTCGCGGGCAAACGTCTCTATGTCCCTGCTACGGAAGAGGGAGTAAAACGCATCATCGGCTCTGCGGGAGGCTTCTGCCTTTGCCTTATCCTTTTTGAAAGCCTGATGGATCTGATCCTTTACTTCCTCGAAGGGTTTCTGTTTCTCCTCGGTCACTTCCTCTGCCTTGAAGATGTAGAACCCGTCTCCCCCCCTGACCACATTGCTCAGATCGCCGGCCTTCAATGAAAAGAGAACCTTTTCGAAGGATTCATCGATATTTCCCTTCTGAAGCCATCCCAGGTCTCCTCCCTTCTGGGCGGTTCCCGATTCAGAATACTGTTTGGCCAGAGAAGCAAAGTCCTTTGTCTTTCTGGCCTTCCCAAGGATCTCTTCAGCCTTCTTCTTCTTCTCCTCCATCCTGTCAGGTGGGTCCTGGGGTTCCACTCTGATCAGGATCTCCCTGGCCCTGACCTGTTTGGAAACCTTAAAGCTCTCTTTGCGCTGGTCATAATAGCGTTTGATTTCATCAGGAGAGATCTGGATCTTCGGTTCAACATCAGAGGGACGGAAGGCAAGATATTGGACCTGGAGATAGGCGGGAATCCTGAACTCCTCCTGATGCTTCTGGAAATAGTCCTTGATCTCCACCTCATCGGCGCTCACCTGGCCCCTGAAGGCCTCAGGAGCAATCTTCACGAAATGGAGATTGACCTTCTCGTTTTCAAAGAGATAGGCCTCCAGAACCTCTTCCTCCGAGACCTTTCCTCCGTTGAGTCGGATGAGGTTCACCACCTTGGAATAGAGGAGGCTTTCCCTCTGCATCGTTTCAAAATCTTCCGGATTCAAACGGTTGAGGCGAAGGAATCTCTCATAGAGGCGCGAATCGAACTGGCCATTGATCTGGAAGGAGGGGATCGATTCGATAGCCATCCTCAATTCTCCATCCGGGACATTCAAACCCAGCCTCTTTCCTTCCTGGAGAATGAGGGTCCGGGAGATAAGCTCTTCCAGGACGTTCTCCCTGATGCGGAGCTCCTCGATCATCTTGTCAGTCAAAGCAGGGCCCATCGCATCCTGGTAACGCTTCATCACTCCCCGAAGGGTTTCCTGGTAGTCCTTGATATGGATGGCCGCTCCGTTGACCGTGGCCGCATAGTCGTATTTTTTATCCCGGAAGAAGGAATATCCTCCCCAGGAGATGAAAGTCACCGCAACCAGGAGGAGAAGACCCTTGAGCATCCAGGAGGTGGCATGTTTCCTTAAGACTGTCAACATGATGATTCTCCTTTCAAAGAAAGAATATTAATCAATCCTACTGAAAAAGACAAGGGCAATGAAAATTATGAGTAATCCCTCGGTTATGGGGGGGCACTTGACCCGCAAGGGTCGGAAGGTTCTCCCTCCAAAACCTTGTAAACCCTGTTAGCTGGAAGCAGGGTTAGAAAACCCCGCCTATCGACTCCAACTCAACTATCGATGAAATGAAATTCCCCCAATAACTGAGGGGTTACGATTAGGAGATGAATTTTCTTGAATCGGAGAGAGGGATTTGTTAATATAGACAGGCTTCAATTAATCGATAGGAGAAGGAAATGGTATTCAATTCACTGCTGGGTCTGTTTTCAACGGATTTGGCCATCGACCTGGGAACAGCCAATACCGTTGTTTATGTGAAGGGGAAGGGAATCGTTTCTTCGGAGCCTT